>JBHADD010000065.1:0-4845 GCA_041854925.1 Ligilactobacillus sp.
AAAACGGCGATTTTGCCTGATTCGTAAAAAACGTTCCTGTCAATTCCGAGCCAGTCACGCAAGCGATCTCCGCTGCGATCGTTCCAGACGATGCCCGTATCCTGGGCTTTTTTTCCGGGAGCCTGTCCAATAATCAAAATACGAGCGCTTTTTGTCGCATAGTAGAGCGGATCGATGTTTTTTGCGGAATATTTTGCATTTTCCGGGTCGGACTTGATTTCATTATAGATGTCGTTTAAATTTTCCATGCTCTAATCATAGCACAAACTTATTGCAATTGAAACATTTTGCTTAGCAATAGCTAATTTCCTTTGGAACGATGATTTTGATCAGGTCGTCGATTTCGCCTTGGCTTTGCGTTTCGCACACGACGTCAAACGTTTGGCGCAAGTCGGCAATCATCACGTCGCTGTCAGTTCCCGTTTCGAAATCGTCAAACGGAAAGAAGGATTTGGCAATGTTTGCCTGAAGCGGGGTCAAAAGCAGCTGGTGTCCCGTTTCTTGACACAAATCGTTCAGCTTGGCCAAAGATTCCGGGTCATAAAGAGAAAAATTCGTTGAAACGTTGGCGCCTTCTTCAAAATTTTCGAGTTCTTTTGCGATCTTTTTGAAATCAGGCAAAAGCGAGTCCTTGTTTTCAATCAGATCCTTGCCGAGAATCAATTTACTCAAAGCTTGATCTCTGAAGAACTGTTTCCATTTTTTGATGCGTTTTTTATGCAGACCGTGCGCAACGAAACGTTTTGCATAGCCGATCTTTTCATTTTCGTCTTCCAAAAGCAAAACGCATGCGCCAAACCAACCGTCGTCGCTTGCCTTGGCAGTGACGCAAAGATTTTTCAGGTTCAGCGGATAGTCGTAAGGCAAGATTTTCAGGTTTTTTGGAAAATCAAGTTCAAGCTCGCAGTACCGATTCAGTTTTTGAACCAGCTTGTAAATCTCTTGCGTCGTGAACGCCGTGCATTTTTCAGGCAAAGCGGGCAGCAGATGCATCAGTTCTGTCGTCAGATGCGTAAAGAAGACATAGTCTTTTTCGTACATCTCGCTTGCATTTGCTGGATCGAGGCAGATGTTTTCCATATCGTTCACCTCTTACAGATTGGCATCGGTTTTGAAGTTGAGCGGCGAAAGGTCCGTTGATTCGGTGATCAGTTCGGCCGCCAGCTTTTCGACCTTGTCCAAAGCAAGCCTTTGCATCTCGAGCGAAGCCTTCGTCAGCAGTTCAAAACGTGCTTCATCTTTGAGTTCTTTAGCTTTTTTATCAGTTTCAAGAATCTTTTGCTTGAATTCGATTGCACATTCCTTTTGAAGATCGTGAAGCTTCGTTCCAAAGAGCGGATAGTGCGGATCGACCAAAATTCCCAAGAGCTTGTATGCCCAGTAGGCGGAGTCTTTGGAGTAGGTCTTTTCGCCATGCTTGTATGCGTCCAAAACGTCGGTCGTGCCAGCGTAGACAGGTACGAAGACGCTTTGACAGGTCACGCCCATTGCAAGCCAGTGAAGACCTGCGATTTCCGGGGCAAATCCAGGGCGCATCTGCAGCAGGTGAGATTCCTGCGTTTTGGCCAGGCTGATCGGACGAAACTTGTGCTTCAGATCGTCAGGACCTTTGCCGAGCGGATCGTACGGACTGTTTTGGAAGTGAGCGCCCATGACGTATTCCAGGTCGTCCATGAAAAGCCTGCGATCGGGTTTGCGAATGAAAGGCAATTCTTCGCTCATCGGATCTTGTTTTTGACTCGGAGAAAGAATTCGCTGGCCGTCCCAAACGCGCGGCGTGCTGTAAATTTCGTCAGAAAGCGTGTGCGTTCCGAAGATGTTGCGGAAGTTGAAGCGCGTTTCATCCGGATTGAGATGATTTTTTGAAACGAATTCCTGAATGGAAGCAGAAAACATGAAGTTGTCCGGATCATCGAAGGCGATTTCCTGGATGGCAAGCTGGTTGGCCACGACGGCATAGCAGTCGTCAGGGATGCGTTGTGCGACCCAGTGGTGACCGGAGCCCGTTTCAAGGTACCAGACCTCATCTTTGTCCGAAAAAAGAATCCCGTTTGATTCGCAGGTTCCGTATTTTTCAACGATGGCTCCGAGCCGTTTGACGCCTTCTCTTGCAGTCTTGACGTACGGCAAGACGACGGTGACCATCGCTTCTTCGCCGATGCCTTTTTCAACAAGCGGATCAAAGCCCAAAACGCGCTCGTTGGCATAGGCGCTTTCGGTCGCGCTCATGCAGACGCCGTATTCGTTGATGCCGTCTTCTTCAAACAGACCGAACTCATCCGTCCACTCCGGCGTGGCACTGTATTTGAACCGAGTCTTTTCAAGCGGCATCGCAAAGCCGTTGTCCTTTGAAACGAATGTCTGATCCTCAGCAAACGTCTGGTGCGGATGAATGACCATATGTTTTGGCCAGGCGCTTTTTGAGTCCTCGTTGCGGCCGATGACGGTCGAACCGTCGGCCATGGCTTTTTTGCCGACGAGGATGCTCGTGCAGGCGGAAAATTCAAAATTATGTTGCAGCATTGCTTGTTCACGTCCTTTTTTAGTCTCTTCTGCAATTAGATTATAGCTTATCTGTCTTCGACAAAACTTGAAAAAAACGCATAAAAGGCCAAATTCTAATTGCATTTTAATCTCTATCTATGCAATAATGTTAACATAGACAGTGAACAGAAGGGAATGTTTTAAATGCCACTTATTCATATCGAACTTATTGAAGGTCGCACGCAAGAGCAACTCAAAAATCTTGTTGCAGACGTTACGGATGCCGTAACTAAAAATACCGGTGCTCCGGCAGAACACGTGCACGTTATTTTGAGCGAGATGCGCAAGGACCGCTATTCGGTCGGAGGCGTGCTCAAGAGCGACGAAAAATAAGCAATGCGTGAAGCCGGGGAGTTTGATCCGCGGCTTTTTCGTTACATATGACAAATTCAGCGTCGGGAAAGGAAGAGTGCAGTTGGCAGATTCAGTTGAAGTAAACGAACAGGGACATTTGTTGATAGGTGGGGTCGATGCCGTCAAATTGGCAGAAGATTACGGCACTCCGCTGATCGCATACGACGTCAAGAAAATCAAAAAGCAGATTCGCGGATTCAAACAGGCTTTTGAGGATGCCGGCGTCAAATACATGGTTTCGTATGCCAGCAAGGCTTTTTCCGCGCTTGCGATGTATCAGCTGATCAACAAATACGGGCTCGGCTGCGACATCGTTTCCGGCGGCGAGCTTTATGCGGCATTAAAGGGCGGGATGCCGCCTGAACGCATTGAATTTCACGGAAACAACAAGCTTCAAGACGAGCTTGAAATGGCAGTCGATGAAAAAATCGGCACGATCGTCGTCGACAACTTCCGCGAAATCAAACTGCTTGATCACGTTTTGCGCCGCAAGCATGCAAGCATCGGCGTCGTTTTGCGCGTCACGCCAGGCATTGAAGCCGAAACGCATCAGTATATCATGACCGGGCAGTCGAACTCAAAATTCGGATTTGACATCCACTCAGGTCAAGCAGAAGAGGCGCTGATGCAGCTGATGAAGAATCCGCGGATGAACCTGATGGGGATTCATTGCCACATCGGCTCGCAGATTTTTGCCGTCAACGGTTTCCTGATGGCGGCAGAAAAGCTGGTTGAAGTTTTGGCCGACTGGAAGAAGCGTTTCGGCTACGAAGCAGACGTTTTGAACCTTGGCGGTGGTTTCGGCATTCGCTACAACGATTTCGATCAGCCGCTTCCGGCCGAAGAATTCGTGTCCGCAATCGTGGAACGCGTCAAGGAACTGGTCGCAAAATACGAGCTCAAGATGCCCGCAATCATCATCGAACCCGGCCGCGCCATGGTCGGCGAAGCCGCAACGACGCTTTACACGATCGGTTCGCGAAAGGACGTCGACGGCGTCTGCCACTTTCTGGCCGTTGACGGCGGGATGGGCGACAACATCCGTCCTGCGCTTTACGATGCACATTACGAGGCATATCTTGCCGACCGGCCGAACGCTTTGCGCGAGCAGATGGTCACCGTCGTCGGCAAGTACTGCGAGTCGGGCGACGTTTTGGTCCATGACTGCGCCTTGCCGAACACCAATCCGGGAGATATCCTGGCCATGCCGTCGACCGGTGCCTACGGTTATACGATGGCCTCAAACTACAACCGCAATCCGCGGCCTGCCGTCGTTTTTTGCGAAGAAGGCAAGTCAAGGCTCGTCGTCAGAAGAGAAACGTATGCCGACATGATGGCGTGCGAACTAGGATTGGAAGACTAAAAAGAGTCCGGGAACCATTTTGAATCAAGCGAAATGCCGAACAAGTGGTCGGTCGATTTGCGACTGACTTTGTCCGGCATTTTTTATTTTATAAGATACAGTGCTGCTCAATTGATCTGAACAAGATATCGTTCAAATTTACGGACAAGGCGCCAATTTTTGCTGATTTGTTCGTAAGCAAAACGCATTTTACGGACAAACAGGAATTTTCCAGCGATTTGTCCGTAAATTTTTGGCCATTATGATGAGGATTTACGGACAAAGCCGGCTTTTTGGAACATCTGTCCGTAAAACAAGGCCCGAAACACCTGAATTTTTACGGACAACCGGCCGTTTTTGACCATTTTGTCCGTAATCGCCATTTTTCGAGCAGGCCATTTATGGACAAACGGCCCATTTTCATCGATGTGTCCGTAAACGACAGCGATTTTTCCAAATGCAGCGCTTGCTAAGGCAGCATTAAAATAAAGAATTCAATTCTTTTACAATCCTAAAGCTTTTTGCAGATAATTTGCGACGCCGTCATGATCGTTGTCGAATTCGGTCACGTCGTCTGCGATTCGCTTGAGCTTGTCGGTTCCGTT
>JBHADD010000066.1:0-14196 GCA_041854925.1 Ligilactobacillus sp.
CACTGACAGATTTTTAACTTCAAGCATCGGCATCAGCGTCACCTCCCAAGTAAGCTTTGATAACTTCAGGATTATCCTGAATTTCCTTTGGCGTTCCTTCTGCCAAAAGATGACCATGATCAAGCACGTAGATTCGCTCTGCGATATTCATGACAAGCGACATGTCGTGTTCAATCAGCAAAACCGCGGTATGATATTCTGATTGGATCTTTTTGATCAAACGAGTCAGATCCGCCGTTTCTTCCGGATTCATTCCGGCAGCAGGCTCATCCAAGAAGATAACTTTCGGACGCGTTGCAAGCGCCCGGACGATTTCAACCCTGCGCTGAGCACCATAAGGCAGATTGCCGGCACGATTTTCGGCCACAGAAGCCAACCCAAAATCGTTCAACAATTTAATTGCTTCTTCTTTCATTTCAGCTTCTGTTTTATAATAGCTCGGCAAACGAAGAACGGACGAAACAAAGCTTTCCTTATAGTGATTCGTCAAAGCGGTCAATACGTTTTCCAAAACCGTCATGTCAGAGAACAGGCGAATGTTTTGAAACGTTCTGGAAATTCCCATTTGAGCCACGGCATAAGCTTTTTTGCCGGTAATTTTTTCTCCGGCAAGATAAACGTCTCCTTCAGTCGGCGCATTCACGCCCGTCAGCATGTTGAAAAGCGTCGTCTTGCCGGCACCGTTAGGACCGATCAAAGCAACCAATTCGTCAACGCCGACATGAAGACTGACGTTGTCAACGGCCGTTAAGCCACCAAATTTTTGCGTAAGTTCTTTTGCTTCCAAAATAGGTGCCGTCATGCCTTCGCCTCCCCTTTGTCAGCTTTTTTATGATTGAAGATTTTGGCAAACGATAATTCATTCGTTCCCATCAGACCACTTGGCTTGAAGACCATCATCAAAATCAAGACAACGGCATAAATCACCATGCGTAATACGCCGAAACTTTGCAAAACGGTATCCAAAATGCCCAAAACGACTGCGGCAACAAACGTCCCAGTCATACTTCCCATTCCGCCTAAAACAACGATGATCAAAATCGAAACGGACTGCATGATGCCATAATTGGAAGGCGCAATCGTCTGAATATAGCTGGCACTTAGCGAACCGGCAATGGCGGCCGTGACCGCACCCAAAACAAAGGCAGCCAGCTTCCAGCGAGTCGTGTTGATTCCCATTGCTTCTGCGGCAATTTCGTTATCACGAACGGACATGACCGCACGTCCGCCGCGACTATGAATAAAGTTCACCGTTACGATCGTCGTCAGACAAGTCAACACGTAAACCAGCGGCCAGGTCGTATACTGAGGAATATTGAACAAGCCGGCAGGACCGTTCGTAATCTTCATGTTGTTTAAAACAATTCGCACGATTTCAGCCGCACCCATCGTTGCAATCGCAAGGTAGTCTCCGCTGAGCCTAAAACACGGAATTCCGACGATAATCGCAACAACGGCCGCAATCGCCATCCCGACGAGAACCGAAACGATCCAACCGCCGAAACTGTCAAAGCCTCCAAGTGTCATGATTCCTGTCGCATATGCGCCGATTGCCATGAATCCGGCGTGTCCGAGCGAAAATTGACCTGAAAAACCGATGACAAGGTTCAAGCCGACTGCCAAGATGATGTTGATTCCGATCGTCACGAGCATATTTTCAGTAAAGGAATCAATTACTCCGATTACAACCAAAACGTTAATTAAAACAAAGCCGACTACCATGAGCAAAAGCCAGCTGAGATTTGATTTCAAATTTGCTTTCATGATAATCACCTACACTTTCTCGACCGTTCTCTTGCCGAACAATCCTGACGGCAAAACCAGCAAAATGATGATCAAAACGGCGTATACGGCCGCATCTTTATATGCCGAAAGACCGATGCTTTGGAAAATCGTTTCCAGGAAACCAATGACGATGCCACCGATTGCGGCGCCGGGAATTGATCCAATGCCGCCCAAAACAGCCGCAACGAAGGCTTTGATGCCGGGAGTAAGTCCCATCATCGGATCGATCGAATTATAGTACATTCCGATCAAAACACCGGCAGCTCCCGCAAGCGCTGAACCGATCGCAAACGTAAATGCAATCGTTCCGCTGACATTGATTCCCATCAAAGCTGCCGCATCGGGGTCAACGGCCATGGCTCTCATGGCACGACCCATCTTGGTTTTTTGAACGATCACCTGAAGCAAGATCAACAAAATAATCGTCGTGATAAAAATCAAAAGCTGAACGTTTGAAACCTGAACTGGTCCCAAATCATACGAAACGCGCTTGATTACCTGCGGAAAATTCCTCGTATTCGCAGTAAAAAGATAAGTCATTCCATTTTCAAGGAAATATGAAACGCCGATTGCGGTAATCAGCATCGTAATCCGCGGCGAATTCAACAATGGCTTGTAGGCAATGATTTCAACCAAAACACCGGACAATGCACAAAAGGCCATCGACGAGATAAGTGCGCCAAAGAAGCCAAAGTGCAAACACTTAATCGTGTAATATCCGAAAAACGCCCCAAGCATGTATACGTCACCGTGAGCAAAATTCAACAGCTTGATAATCCCGTAAACCATCGTATAACCCAAAGCCAGCAGGGCATAAATGCTTCCGAGAGAAAGGCCGTTGATCATCTGTTGCAAAAATGTCGACATCAGCTATTCCTCCCTAATTTCTGAATTATTGACAAAAGGCCGCAAGAATTTCCCCCTGCGGCCTGCGTCTTTTACTTGACTACATAACCCTTGACTGACTTGCCGTTTTCCAACTTAACGATCGTAATCGATTTTTGAGGATTGTGCTTAGCATCCATTGTCGTGTTACCCGTAACGCCCTTGAAGTTCTTGAGCTTTGCAAGGCCTTCTTGAATCTTGACGGAATCAGCTGATTTTTCAGTTTCAACGACTTTCTTGACCATGTAAACCGAATCATATGACAAAGCAGCAAACGTCGGTGCATCTTCGCCGAATTTTGCCTTGTATGCCTTGTTGAACTTGGAAACAAGCGGATTCGTTGCGGCTGAAAGAGACGTGAATGGTGTCGTGTAGTAAATGTCTGATGAATTTGCGTTTCCGGCAATCTTGATCATCTTGTCGTCAGACATGCCGTCAGCACCCAAAATTGGCTGCTTGATGCCGGCTTCACGAGCCTGCTTGATGATCGTGCCGCATTCCGTGTAGTATGCAGGAATGTAGAGCGCATCAAAATCCTTGCTCTTGATGGACGTCAGAATCGAATTGAAGTCCTTGTCGCCCGCTTGGAAGTACTGTGTAGCAACGACTTGACCCTTGAATGCCTTCTTAAAGGCCTTGGTGATGCCAGTGCCATAATCGCTGGAGTTGTCTGCCAGAATGGCCACTTTCTTTGCCTTCAGCGTATCATAAGCAAACTTGGCAGCCGTAATCCCTTGATAGTCATCTTTAAAGCATGCACGGAAGACATAAGGCTGTACCTTGCCTTTCTTGTCAAGCGTAAAATCTGGTGCCGTCGCAGATGCCGAAAGGAATGGCACGCTTGCTTTGTTTGCCGTTGGAATCGTTGCCGTGCCGGCATTTGTCGTTGCCGGTCCAATCAATGCGACAACCTTGTCCTGAGAAGTCAATTGAGCAGCAACGGAAGCACTGGTTGAAGTCGAACTCTTGTTGTCGCGATAGATTGCTTTGATCTTCTTCTTTTTGCCGTTGACGTTGACGCCGCCTTTGGCATTGATTTCTTGAACGGCCAATTCGATCCCATTCTTTTCCTGTTGGCCATAACCTGCCGCAGCACCGGAAAGTTCCATGTTAACGCCGATTTTAATCGTATCGCCTGCTTGATTTCCTTTTGAAGCTGCTGATTTGGCTGTACATCCTGCCATAAATGCGGAACACAACATTGCTGCAGCCGCAAATCCTGCCATTTTCTTCATTTTCATAAAACATCCCAATCCCTTCGTTTGATGATTCTGATATTGGTTCGCGCCGATATAAGAAAAAATTAAGCCTTCATCCTAAATGGACGAAGGCTTTTTAATCCTGGGAGCCCTCATCCAACTATACTCAAACAAGGACTCAACAACATAAAAATTTCAATTTTTACATTCCTGAATCCTTGATAATAATTAGACGGGCAAATAGCGAAGCGCATCGAAACGATTTATATTTTTTATTCATGTCACAATTCATTTCAACCACTCCTTTGTACTTTATTCCCTCTGTCGGTTTGATTAATGCTATTATATTTATAAAAAAATTAATTGTCAACATTTTTTCTAATTTTTTTGCAATGTTTTTTAGAATTCAGTATTCTTTTTTCATTGTCTCAAAATCTTTTTAAGAAAGGTTACTCCTTTGAAACACTGATGTGCTATGATTATTACATAGATTAGAATGAAATGAGGCGCCAAAGTGAAAGTAAGTATTGCACAAATCGATATCGCTTATGGACATGTTTCCAAAAATTACGAACGAACAGCAAATGCTTTGCAAAAAGCCCTGGACGATCATCCGGACGTCATCGTTTTGCCGGAAATGTGGAATACCGGTTATGCGTTGAATCAACTTGCCGATCTGGCAGACGAAAACGGCGAGCGGACAAGGAATTTTCTTTCTGCATTTGCCAAAAAACATGACGTCAATATCGTCGGAGGCTCTTGTGCCGTCAAACGCCAAGGCAAATTCTGGAACACTGCTTATGATTTTGACAGAAAAGGACAACTGATCAACGAATACGACAAGGTTCATCTCTTTGGACTCATGCAAGAAGACCGGTTTATCGCTCCGGGAAATTCTGAGAGCAGTTTTGAAATCGATGGCGTAAAATCAAGCTGCGTCATCTGCTATGACATTCGTTTTCCGGAATGGGAGCGCAAACTGATGTCTTCCGGTGCAAAAATCCTGTTCGTTTCCGCTCAGTGGCCCGACGTTCGCATCAAGCAATGGGAGATTCTGCTTCGTGCGCGTGCAATCGAAAATCAGGCCTTTGTCGTCGCAGCTAATCGAGTCGGAGATGCTCCGAACGATCATTTCAACGGACACAGCCTTATCATCGATCCGTTCGGAGAAATAATCGCAAACGGATGCAGCGGAAAAGAAGAGATCGTTTCGGCAATTCTTGACCTTTCGCTCGTCGACAAGGCGAGAGGAAACATCCCGGTCTTTAAAGATCGGCGCCTTGATCTTTATTAAATAATAAAAAACAGGACCTTGTCGCACTTAAATGCTTCAATGGTCCTGTTTTCCGTTTCAAAATCAGTTGCTTAAAATTCTTTGAATCAGCTCCTGCAGCTTATCGTCCGAAATGCTGCCGATGACTCTGAACGTGATCACGAGCACGACAATATTGGCAATCATGACCAGCGTCCCCGAATAAATTTTGTTCATCCTGTTTTCATTTTGGGCAGCATAAACGAGCGAAACGTTCCATTCAAGCCATGAAGCCGCAAGCAAAAGCATCGCAAGCAAAATGACTGACGACGAGCTTGAAACGACGAACCCGGACAGAATAAACAACGCATCTGCAATCAAGATAACGTTGCTGTAATGAGCAACCTTGTTTGAAAACGTCAAAAAATTCGTCTTTTCATCTCGTCCGCAAAAAAGATAGGCAATACCGACCATTGCCAAAGCTGCGCAGAAAAAGACGATGAACCCCGTCAGATAAAAACCAAAGCCCATGCCTGAGGATTCGTAGGACGAATCGCCAAAGAAACTTGCAACCGAGCTTGAAGCAGCCTCAATAATCGCATTGACATACCTGCCGATGCCGACGATCAAAAACAATGATTCCAAAGCAAGCGAAATCAAGCCCGCATACTTGTTCGTCTGCTTGACTTCAGTCGGGTTCTTCCATGAAGTAACCAGCCAATTCCAATAGCTTGCGACGTTTTTCTTAAGTTCATCGGTATCGATTTGAGAAACGGCTTCCGTCACCTTTGATGCCACGTCTTTTTCAGGCGTTTCAGCAGTCTGATCATTTTTGACTTCTTTTGTTTCTTCCGTTTGCTTGTTTTCTTCCATTTTATATTTTCCCCTCTCATGCTTAAAAATGCAGAGCCGATCCGAAGCTCTGTATTTTATCCAAAATTACTTGACTTTGATGCCATTTGCAGCAAGGTTGTGCTGAAGCACTTCAAGCGAACTGTCTTGCGTTGAAACCGTACCATCGTCTTCCGTATCGATGCTGTCAATGTTCGTATGGTCACCTTCGATCGAAACATTGCCGACGGTAACTTCAACCACCCTGGTGTTGCTGTCGTCTGCTTCATCGTCTTCATCATAATCATCTTTGACAGTGTAAAGAACCGCAATCGTGATCTTGTCCTTTCTGGATGCCTCAAGACCTGACTTATCGTTCAATTCAACAGACGTATCTTTTTCATCGCTGTAATTAGAATAGGCGGACGTCGGCACGAAATACATATTGATGAACGTGTTGACGTACTTTTCGGATTCGTCGTACGGGTATTCGTCGTTAACCATTGAATCAGTGACCTTCTTGATTTCATCAAGATCTTTTGTTGCAGCAAGTTCCTTTAACCCTTGAACCGTGTACGTGAATTCTTTTTTGCCCCGGAAGTCGAACTTTTCATAATCGGTAAATTCGGAAGGAAGATCGATCGTCACCTTGTCGCCGTTGCTTAACGAGCCGTTCTTCTTGATGTGGAACATGACTTCGCCCTTGTACTTCTTGCTTGTGATGGCAATCAGACCTTTGCCGTTATATCCGTATGCCTGAACGTTCAAATCCTTGGCAATATCTTTGGCGGTAACCTTTTTCGTCTTTTTGAGACCTTTTACGGTATACGTCTTAGATTCGTTCTTAATCGGGTTTTCCTTATCACCGGTCTTAATCGTCACGACATACTTGTCGCCGTTTTTTAAATTTTGTGCTTTGTTTACTCTGACGCGCGTGTCTTTGACCCAACGCTCAACTTTGACAAGTTTATCTCTTTCATCAGACGTTGCTTCGCTTTCAAGTGCTTCAAAGTTCGTTCGACTTGAGCTTTTCCGTCATATAATCATCAAGCTTGAGTTTTTTGGCAAAGACGTCAACCATGTTCGAATTGAGTTTTTTGCTGTCCAAATCAGCAATGCCGTGCCCACTGTAGCCTTCATACTTGACTTTGACGTCATCCAACACGCTCTTTTTTTGTGAACATGCGCTAATCATGACAACTGACAAAGCCATTACCGCAATCAGCAACAGCTTTCTTAGTTTCATACCCTTTCTCATGGAACAATTCCTCCAATTTTTATGTAATTACGCTAGATATTTACATGATAGCAATTTTAAACTCAAAAGTTTCCACCCTAATTTCCATTAGTCGAATGTAATCTTTCCATAATATTCAGATTTAAGAATTCTCTGTCGGACACGGTTATTTCGGAAAAGCATCCAGGTTTTCACTGTCGTAAGTAAGCTCTGCATTTATAAAAATCATCCTCTGCATTTAAATAAAAAAGACCCGCTGAACGTCACATTCAACGGGCAAAAGCCTACTTCAAATAAATTTTTCTCAAATCTTCTTGCTCATTTGCGCTAAGCTTCAGCTCTTTTTCCAAATATTCGCCAATGCTTCCGTATTCACGAGCCATCGTACCGAGCGCACAATCCAAATAATGCTCGGAAACAGAGCCCAAATTAAAAATATTCTTGGCAAAAATTTCTCCTTTTTGCAAGGCACGGACCTCTTCTTTTTTCTGCTGTCCTCTCAGATACTTGTTGGATGCCAGGTAATCAGCTCGAATCACCGTTTCATCAACGCCAAGCACCGTTAACAGATAGACGGCCCCCATCCCTGTTCTGTCCTTTCCGGCAGAACAATGAAACAAAACCGATTCGTCGTCTTTGTCGTTTGCAAGCAAAACATCGAAAAATTCGCGATACGCTTTTTTGGCGCAATCCTGCAAAACAATATCGTTGTAGGCATCCAGCATATCTTTGAATGCCGCCTGCTCATCAACGTAGTAATTGCGCCTTGATTCCCATTTGTCGTTTCCGCTCCTCGTTTCGTCAACGGGAAAAACCGGTGCGAAGTGATATCTTACGCTTGCCGGAATTCGATCGGGCTCATTTTTTCGTTCAGACATGGATCTGAAATCAACGTCATGTTTCAAACCGTATTTTTCAAGAAAAACAACATCATCATCGTTCAGATTGCTGAGTTTCCCGCTTCTGATGATTTTCTTCTCCTTTAAGACATGACCATCGTGCGTCTTGATTCCGCCCATGTCGCGGAAATTGTCACAATTCGTCAGCATCGCTTGTTCCTCGCTTTCGTCTTATTCTAAAAATTATAAGCCAGTTTTGACGACATTGCAAAGAATTATGTTCTGATTTTGGTGGCGCGGCAGAACATTTTTTATTTTGTTCTGCTTTCGGGACTGCAAACGATGCTTCATTTGGACGTGTATACCTAGTTTTATAACCTTCTTAAAAATTCAGTGCCAGTGCAGAAATTGACGCCTTGAAGTTTCCTGATTTTGCAGAATCTTTGGGGTACGGCATTTACAGTCAGATCTCAAAAAGCGGCTTTTTGACCGTAATCCACTTTGAATCTCGAGGGACAGTATTATTTTTTTCTACCTGCTGGTCCAAAATTGGGGTGCACGGACCTGAGAGTAGACAAAAAACGGTGGGAATGTCTGATTTTTGTCTACCGTCGGCTCCAAAATCGACTCGCGTGGCCTCGAAAGTAGAACAAAATCCTCCAAAATCGGAAAAATGTTCTACTCGGTTACCTTCGCCAAAGCTGTGTGGTCTCAGATTACGGGCAAATCTCAGAAATCAACGTTTTGACCGTAATCGAAGTCAGGTACAGTGATTGAACAGATGATGCGTAGCACTGCATTTGGCAAAAGCTCTGCCGTTTACGGACGCATCGATGAAAATGGGCCATTTGTCCGTAAATCCGGATGAAATTCTGGCTGAAATTGGTTGAGCAGCGTCCCTTTTCAAAAAGATAGTTTTTCACACGCGAAAAATTAAAAAAATACCGGACAAAATCAGCCTTAAGTGACCGCCTTGCTCGGCATTTTCTTTAATTCAAGATGGAAACGGGAACTTTCTTCTCAAGCTTTCTTGCGATATTTATTGATGATAACATCTCTTCCCTTGACCGGCATTGTCTTCTTGCCGACGAAATCAAAGCCGCACTTCATAATGACGCGGTTGCTTGCCAGGTTTTGCTCTTCTGCTTTAATCCTGATTTCAGGAAAGCCTTCTTCAAGCAAATAATCGCTAAACCCTTTGAAGGCTTCCGTCATATAGCCTTTGCCCCAGTATCTTCTTCCCAAAACGTATCCGATGACCGGCACCTCATCTTCATAACCGACGACATCGATCATGCCGATCAATCCGTCGGTTTCCTTAAGGCAGATGCCGTATCGATAGCACTTCTCATCCTCGTAGGCACGCATCCATTCCGCAATGATCCTCTTGGTCACGTCGACGCTTTCGTGAGCGTCCCAAGTCAGATAACGAGTAACTTCAGGATCATTTGCCCACGTTTCATGGATTCTCATTGCATCATGCTCGTCCAGCCTGCGCAGATAAAGCCTGTTCGTTTCGACTGCTTTTTTCGGCGAAACCCATTCATAAAGTTCTGCGCCCTTTTCACCGATGTCATCGTAAAAAAGTTCGGTTTGCTTGACAAGCGCAAAGCCGTTTTTGCGATATAATTTTCCGGCGGAATCGTTGCCTTCGATCACGTCGAGGTGAATCGCTTTTTTTGCCCTGGATTTTATCACAGAAAGCATCGAAGAAGCGATGCCCTGCCCCCTGAATTCCGGCGAAACGGCAAACAGATGCAGCACGCAGACATCTTTTGTTTCCTTCCAGTCCGCATGATTGTATGCATCATCGTCGCCGTCTGACAAAATTCCCGCTGCTGCGATTTTTCCATCGATGCGTCCGAGCAAAAACAGCCGATTTTCGATCGCATACTCGAGATCGTCACGACACGGATATAGCCCCCAGTGCCAGTCAGGCGAATATTTGTCAAATTTTTGCTGATCGCAGACCTTTTCATAAAAAATGCAGAGCTCTGATAAATCATTTTTTGCTGCTTGAACTATTTCCAAAATAAACTACCCCTTCTTGCCAAAATGCCTCGGTAAATCCTGCCTCTTCTTGCGAATTTTTCTGGCAATGCGCTCCGTTGCATGCGTCAGATGCCTTAAAATTGAATCGGCCGCAAACATGAAGACGACGACCAGCAAAAAATCGGCCCTTGACAGCGGACTGATTGCAAAAAGATGCTTCAAAAACAAGAAGCAAAAGGCCAGACCCGCAACGTTGAGCCATAGAATTGCCCACTTTTTCTTATTGAACGGCCGACTGATCCGAACCAAAACGATCAGCCCGATCGCACCCAAAAGCAGAGTCGCCATCGTCGAAATCTCATCATCGGAAATGCCGAAAATCTTGCCGCAGACCACAAGCGCAGCAACCGAAACCATATCGGTCAATCCGGCCGGAAAAGCCTTGATGAACACGTTCGTCAAAAAATGCCCCTTGATTCGGTCTTTGGTCGGCTCAAGCGCCAGCAAAAAGCCGGGAACGCCGATCGTAAATCCCGTCACCAGGGAAATCTGCGAAGGCTCAAGCGGGTACGTAAACATCAAAACGGCCGAAAAGACCGCCATCAGCAGCGAGAAAATATTCTTGACCAAAAACAGGCTTGCCGACCGCTGGATGTTATTGACGACTTGTCTTCCTTCAAGCACGACGTTTGGCATGTGCACGAAATCTGAATCAAGCAGGACGACTTGCGCAACTTGTGCGGTTGCCTCGCTGCCGGATGCCATCGCAACGCTGCAATCAGCATCCTTCATCGCTAAAATGTCGTTGACGCCGTCGCCCGTCATCGCAACGGTATGCCCGTTTTTTTGCAGAGCCGACACGAAAGCCTGCTTTTGTTTCGGAGTCACGCGTCCAAAAACCGTTTTTGTCTCAAGCGCCTCTTCTGCTTGCGCATCGGTCTTCAAAGTCGAAGCGTCGACGTAATTTCCGGCACCATCGATTCCGGCCTGTTCGGCAATTTCGGAAACAGTTTTCGGATTGTCACCCGAAATGACCTTGATCGCGACTTTTTGTCTTTTAAAATATTCAAACGTCTGCCTGGCATTTTGACGAATCGGATTCTCAAAAATCACATAGGCCAACGGCTCAACGCTGCCTGAAAGGCCATGTTCAAGCTCAGCGCCGTCGTACTTCGCAAACAAAAGCGCACGGTACCCCTTGTCCGTATAAGGCAAAATCTTATCTTCGATTTTTTCAAATTCAGAGCGCATGATGAACTCCGGTGCCCCCAACAAGTACGTCGCATCATCGAAGATTATTCCGCCATATTTTGTCGAAGACGTAAACGGAACAACCTTTAAAGCAGCATGTTTTTGCTCTGCATTTTCCGGAACAAACGCCTGCAGCGCCTGCATCGTCGCATTGTTGTCCTTTGAGGCCAGCACGTAGTCCGTCAGCCTTTCAGTGACGTCTTCTCCTTCAAAGACGACTTCTTTGACCTTCATCTCAGGTTCGGTAATCGTTCCGGTCTTGTCGACGCACAAAACGTCAACGCGCGCCAGCGTTTCGATGCTTTTCATGTCATGCAGCAAAACCTTGCGTTTCGAAAGCCTCATCGTGCTCAAGGCCAAGGCAACCGTCGTCAAAAGATACAGTCCTTCGGGAATCATCCCTAAAACGGCCGCAACCATTGACGTAATGCTCTTTTGAAACGTGACGCCGTTTAAAAAGAAGCTTTGGTAAAACAAAATGACCCCGATCGGAATAATGACGATTCCGACCCACTTGATGATTTCATTGATCGAACGCACCATCTCAGACTGTTCATACCCGTCGATCGTTTTGGCTTCCGACGTTAATTTTGATATGTAGGACTCGTTTCCAACCTTGTCCAGGCGCGCATAGCACCTTCCCGAAACGACGAAACTGCCGGAAAGAAGCGTATCTCCTTTTTTCTTGTCAATTTCATCCGACTCGCCCGTCAAAAGCGATTCGTTGACCTGAACGTTTCCTTCAAGCACCGTCGCATCCGCACAAATCTGCTCGCCGGCCGAAAGAAGCACGACATCGTCCTGCACCAGTTCTTCAGACTTGACCTTGCTTTCTTTTCCATCACGCACGACGATTGCATGCGGAGCATTCAGCAGGTTCATTTTGTCAAGTGTTTTTTTTGCGCGCCATTCCTGAATGATTCCGATGATGATGTTCCACAAAATAATCGGCAAAAAGGTCAGATTGCGAAACGATCCGACGATGCACAAAAGCACCGTGATCACCAGGAAGATCAAGTTGAAATACGTCAAAGTATTGCTCAAAATGATCTGCTTGACGGTCAGTCCGGTCGAAGCGTCCGACTGATTGGTTTTTCCGGCGTTGATTCGTTCTTTGACTTCTTTTTTAGTCAAGCCACCGTATCTAGCATCTTCCATCCATAAACTTCCTTTCGAAAAGCTTCTAAGTAAATGATAACTCAAGTTACGTCAAAACGCCTATAAGAATGCATTAAGATTGGGTTTCGCCAGGCAAATCCTTTCATGTTGCCGATAAAAAACAGGACTTCTGAGAATACTGGGGTTCAAAAGTCCTGTTTTGCAATTTGTTCATTTATATGAAAAAAGCTGCCTGCAAAGCTTGACAGGGCACCAGAGTCACGGGGTTTCCGGCCAGACATTTAAACATACAGTGCGCAGACATCGATTAACTTCTCGCTTCAAACTTTAATTTCAGCACCAAGCCCAATGCAATCAAGGTTATCGCCAAAATAAGCACGATCGAAATGCGACTGCCGACCATGCTGCCGTTTGACATCGTTTTTTGAGCCCAGCCGAAGATGACGGAAACGACAGTTGTCGAAAGTGCTCCGGAAAACTGCTGCAAAGTATTCAAAACGCTGTTGCCGTCGATTGATTCTTCGCGTTCCAATTGACTGAGACTTGTCGCAACCAGACTGCTTGCCGCAAGCCCCATGCCGATCTTTGTGGCAACGTCGCCGCACAAAAGCAGTTTCACCCCTGCATTTGGCAAGACAAAGGCCAAAAAAGCCAACCCCAAAGATGCAAGCGTCAGTCCGAAGACAATCGGTTTGAAATAACCTAATTCATCCATCAATCGACCGGAAACCGGTGCGAGAAAAGCCACGAACGTTGCGCCCGGAAGCATGAACAGCCCTGCCGTGACGGTATTTTGATGCAACCCGATCTGAAGATAATTCGGGAAAATGAATGAGATGCCAAGCGCGATGGCCTGCGTGACCAAAGCACCATACATGAACCAGACGAAGCGATGATTGGAAAAGACGTTCAGACTGATGAGACGCTTCTTTTTGTTGGAAAAATAAAACATCAAAAGCGCCATGATGCTGAGCAAAAGCAGCCAAAGCGAAAAACGCTCGATGGCAACTAGCAAAAGCGCCAAACCCAATGCCAAAAAGAAGTATCCGCCAAAATTGAAACCGGTCTTTGTTTCAATTCTTCGCTGAGGAATCGACATGATTCCGACGACAAAAGAAATCGCAAGAATCGGCACGAGAAACAGGAAAATCTTGTTCCAGTCAAAATGATGCAGAATAATTCCGCCATAGGTCGGACCGATTGCCGGCGCAAAGCAGGTCGTCATCGTGGCCACGCCGACCATGAAACCGCGTTTTTCCAACGGAACGTGCTCCAAAATAATGTGCATCGCAAGCGGCAAGGCAAGTCCGGTGCCGATTCCCTGAAGGATGCGACCGGCTAACAACAGTTCGAAATTTCCCGCAATCGAATCCAAAATCACGCCAAACAGAAAAAAAAGATTTGAACTGACAAACAGATTTTTTTCGGAAACGTTTCGAATCAAATAGGCTGACAACGGAATACTGATGGCAACCGTCAGCAGATTGGCAGTCGTCACCCATTGAATCAGTCCTGCATCGATTCCGAACTGCTTCATGAGCGTCGGAAAAGTCACGTTCATCGACGTTTCGATCAAAACGCCGCAAAAGCTCATAATCGTCGTTGAGACGACTGCTGGCATTACGTGCCACTTTTTCTTTGTTGTCATATTTTTACCTCGAATTCCAGAAATTACGCATAAAATTCATGATACGCTACAAAGGTCAGCCAAGTCAAGCAAAATACGAACGTTATCCGGCAATCATCATCTTTTTTGGTAAGTCTCATCAAAATGCTGAAAACCGCGAATCTCAAAGAAAACGTCCC
>JBHADD010000067.1:0-4552 GCA_041854925.1 Ligilactobacillus sp.
GTCAGTTCGTCCCTGATTTCGCCAATGATGAAAACATCCGGATGATGTCTCAAGGCAACTTTCAGCAAGTCATAATAAGACATCTTGGCTTTTTCGTTAACCTGAACCTGTAAAAAACGCGGTTCGGCAATTTCAACCGGATCTTCAATGCACATGATTTGCTTGTCGGTCATTTTTCTTGCAAGCTCATACATGGTCGTCGTCTTTCCGCTGCCCATCGGACCGGACAATAAAATCAACCCTCTTTTCTGACACGCCGAAAACAGCCTGTCCCATTGATCGATATAAAAGCATTTTTTTGTTTTCTGCAATTCCTCTTGATAAATCAAACGCACGACCAGCGATTCTCTATTTAAAAAATCACCCACCGTTGATAATCGACAATAAACCGGCTGACCATTATGTTCAATCTCCCAAGATCCGAGCTGAGGCCTTCTTTGTTCAGCAAGCGACATGTCGGCTCTGTATTTCAAAAATCCGATCCATTGACTCGCCCGTTCAAAATCAAATTCGTCATAAGCTTCAAACCTGCCGGCAATGCAAAACTTGACGAGATAACTGTTTTTTTGTGGCAAAAAGCTGACATCGCTGGCCTTTTTATCCATTGCATCCGTTAAAATCTTATGAAGCACGCTGTCCATGTTCTTTCCCTCCTTCCTAATAAATAAAGGCGCAAATCATCCTTGAAATTTTGCAAAAAAAAACAGGAAACAAAAACTGCTTCCTGATTGCTAATTATTTCAAAGCATCCTCAACTGCTTTTTTTGAAGGAATTGAAGGAATTGCGCCCAATTTTTGAACGGCCAGAGATGATGCCCTGCTTGCAAAAACGATTGCTTCTTCAATATTTGAAAAGTCCTTCTTAAGCTGAGACGAAAGCGCTCCGAGGAACGTGTCACCTGCGGCAGTCGTATCGATTGCACGAACTTTAAATGCCGGGACGAATCCTTCTTTTTCACCGACTCGATAAAATGCGCCCTTCGATCCCAACGTGATAATCACGTTTTTTGCGCCCAGTTCTTGAAGCTTGACGGCAGCCTCGTGCTGCGAAGCCGGATTATCCACGTGAACGCCGGTCAAAATTTCAGCCTCGGTTTCGTTTGGAGTAATCAAGTCAGTATGCTGCAAAAGCTCTTGCGGAACCTGTTTAGCCGGAGCGGGATTAAGAATCGTCACGACTCCGGATTCTTTAGCCATCTCGAATGCTTTGGCAGCAGGCAAAATCGGCGTTTCGAACTGAGTAACCAAAAAATCTGCCGAACAGATGACTTCACGCGCATTTTCAATATCTTCGTCAAAAATTGTCTGGTTTGCACCTCCATAAATCAAGATGCTGTTCTCACCTGAATCTTGCAGCAAGATGAAGGCCTGCCCGGTTCCTTCGCTTGAAGTTTCGACGTATTCAGTTGAAACGTTGCTTTCCTTCAGCAGCTCAAGCATCATTTTCCCGTTTTCATCGTCTCCGATTTTGCCGATAAATGCAGTGGATGCTCCGCAACGTGAAGCGGCAATCGCCTGATTTGCGCCCTTTCCTCCGCCAGCATTGTTCTTATCAGACATCGGCATCGTTTCGCCGGGCTTAGGCAATCTAGCAATTCTCAAGATCGTGTCGACATTCAGACTTCCCAAAACCGTAACGTTATTCGCCATCTTAATTCCTCCGTTAATATTAAAACCTTTTACTAGCATATAACATTTTGCGTTATTTGGCAAAGCAGCATTAACGGACTGAACGCTGGTTTAAACAAAAAAGCCGAGGAAATCCTCGACTTTTTATTATTTTTATTAATTAATTAGTCTTCATCCGGGAATTCGGCAGAAGTGAAGACTTCAGAAACGTCATCTTCATCTTCAAGGCGATCGATCAGACGTTGAAGCTGTTCAACCTTGTCTTCCGGAACGGGTACCGTATTTTGCGGAACCATCGTAATTTCAGCCGTATCAAGATCATATTTGTTTTGAAGTTCGTTGCGAACGTCTTCAAAGGCTTGAGGATCCGTATAGATTTCAAAGACTTCTTCTGAAGCTTGAAGATCATCGGCTCCGGCATTCAGAGCATCTTCGAGCATTGAATCTTCGTCAACGTCAAGGTCTTCGCGAGCAATTGCGATGTATCCCTTTCGATCAAACATGAACGCAACGGAGCCTGTTTCGCCAAGATTGCCGCCGTTACGGTTGAAATCTGCACGAACTGCAGAAGCAGTACGGTTGCGATTGTCCGTCAAAGCATGTACCAAAATGGCAACCCCTGCAGGACCATATCCTTCATAAGTAATTTCTTCGTAGTTTGCGCCGTTTGCACCAGTTGCCTTGTCCAAAGCACGCTTAATGTTGTCTTTTGGCATGTTGGCGGCACGGGCCTTATCCATAACTAAGCGCAATTGCGGATTAGCGTCTGGGTCAGGACCGCCACTCTTTGCCGCCATGTATATGTCTCGTGATAACTTTTGGAAAATCTTTCCACGTTTTGCATCTTGGGCGTTTTTACGGCCTTGGATGTTATGCCATTTTGAATGTCCTGACATTTGTAATACCTCTTTCCGAATATATTAAATGGTGCCTATGCACCAAAGTAATCTTACCAAATCATCATCATTGGCGCAACTCAATTCTCTTTTCTTTTGACCCGTAAATAGATGAGCTCACATAAAATGCAGAGCAGAATGCCGCATAAAGCCCCGGTTCCGTCAAGCATCACGTCTTGAAAAAGCGGTGTTCTGTCACCGGTAATCATTTGATGAAATTCATCGGTTGCCGCATATCCAAGTGAAGCCAACACGCACAAAAATGCTGCCAACCACTTTACGTTCATGCGATCTTTGATTCCCAGATAAAGAAAACTTCCTAAAAGAAAGTACGTTCCGAAATGTGCTCCTTTTCTGATGAAAAATTCAAGAAACTTATAATAGCCGACTGCTTGAATGCTGATTTCAGAACCGGAATAATCGAGCGAAAAACGTTCCAAAAAAGTTTCAAAAGGCTTTCCCGTCAAATACTTCTCTAAAAACGGCACGGAAGTCTGCTGACGATAAGTCATTGATGATGAAATGAACAAAATCAGCATCATGACGAATGCAAGAATGATGAACGCGTCTTGTCTTTGCAATTTAACTTTCATTACTTTCACCGTTCAAAAACAAGACTGGAAAAATTTCCAGTCTTGAACTCGTTGATTAATTACTTCGTTGATGCACGTTTGATGAAGCCGTAAGGAAGCTCGACAGTCTTTTGTGCTCCTTCGTCTTCTTCGTTGTTCATCATCTTCGTCAACAGACGCATGGAAACGGCACCGATATCATAAAGCGGCTGCGTAATCGATGAAAGCTGCGGACGAACGATTTCCGTAAGCTTGGAATTGTTGCTCGTAACGACTTCAAATTCTTCAGGAACTTTGACACCTGCATCTTTTGCACCGTTCAAAACGCCGCAGGCAAGCTCGTCGTCACCGACAAAAGCTGCCGTTACGTTTGCTGAAGAAAGCGCCGGCCACAAAACTTCACCTGAACGATAGCTACTGTCTGTTTCAAAAACAAGCTCTTCGTCAAATTCGATGCCGTTTGCCTTCAAAACGTTCTTGTAACCCTTGAGACGATATTCGCCGTTGATTGGTTCATCAAGCGGGCCCGAAATAAATGCGATCCGCTTGTTGCCATGATTTACAAGGTCGTTGACTGCCTCTTCAACTGCCGCAACGTAATCGATATGAACGCTTTCGACTTCTTCTTTCGGGTCGACCGAACCAGCCAAAACAATCGGCGTCTTTGAGCGCGCAAACTGCGTGCGGAGCTCATCAGTCAAATTATTGCCCATGAAGATGATGCCGTCGACTTGCTTTGCAAGTAACGTATTGAGCATTTGAATCTCTTTTTGTTCATTGCCGTCAGAGTTTGTAAGAATAATATTGTACTTGTACATTGCGGCAACGTCATCGATGCCTCGTGCAAGAGAAGAGAAATAAACGTTCGTCACATCAGGAATGATCACGCCGACCGTCGTCGTCTTCTTGCTTGCCAAACCGCGGGCAACGGCGTTTGGACGATAATCCAGACGATCGATTACTTCAAGAACTTTTTTGCGCGTTGCCGGCTTAACGTTGGGATTTCCGTTAACGACACGTGAAACTGTTGCCATCGAAACGGCTGCTTCGCGAGCAACATCATAAATTGTAATTGTTTGCTTTTCCATGGGGAACCCTTTCTTTAAATATATTTTCATACATGTTTTCAGTCTAACAATATTTAATTTAACAGAGTTTTGTTATAATTGCAAGCGTTTCAAAAATATTTTTCATAAGTTTTCATTATATTTTCACTTAGTTTTTCTGAAATCGATCACACGTTGTTTCATCCGGATTCTTTTTAAAGCAGCACTGCATTTTTTCTAAAAAATCCGTGTAAAAAGTCCTTGCTTGATGCCTTGAAAAAATGCTCATGTACGGTAAAGAAGCAAGCAACCGAAAACAATAGATAGACCGCCAGCACTACACTATTCCGAACCAAAGACCAAAAGATAAGCATTTTGAGAAAATCTAAACTTTTGGATTTTCCTACAA
>JBHADD010000068.1:0-7369 GCA_041854925.1 Ligilactobacillus sp.
AAAGATATCCGAATGCCTGAAGGAAACATTTATATTCCGGTTCAGGTTGGACCGGAAAAAGATGATTTTTCTGGATTCGTGCGCGATAATACCGGAGAAAATATTTCAGAAAAGAACCCTAATTATTGCGAACTGACGGCACAGTACTGGGCCTGGAAAAATCGTAAAGCTGATGTTAAAGGTTTGGTACACTACCGACGTTTGTTTTCAAAGGGAAAAAGAATGCTTGGTGCGTCACTTGAAAAAAAGTATGAAAATGTTTTAGATGAAAAAAAGCTTGTTGATATTATGGAGAAACATGACGTTGTTCTTCCTAAAAAGCGTAATTACTATATCGAAACTTTATGGTCTCACTATGAACATTCTCACAAGATTGAAGGCCTTGAAGAAACACGCAAGGTTATTGCGGAAAAATATCCGGATTATTTGATTAAATTTGATGAGGTAATGAAGCGTCGTAGTGCGCATATGTTCAATATGATTATTGCCAAAGACAAGTTTTTTTCAGCGTATTCAGAATGGCTTTTTGATGTTTTGGGAGAAGTTGAGAAACGTGTTGATATTTCAGGGTATTCGGTCAGCGAAGCTCGGATATTTGGCTATATCAGCGAACTTTTGATGGATGTCTGGATTGAGCAAAACCAGATAGACTACGTTGAGTTGCCTGTGATGTTTATGGGTAATCAAAATATGGTCAAGAAGATTTGGATGTTTGTTGCTAGAAAGTTCGGCTTTGTTAAACAACCATAGTTAACGATGTCTGCTTGGATTGAGGGTGAATAATTTGTACAGTAAAAAAAGCAATGGGTGGTTGAAACACCTTGATTTTGTTTTGGTCGATTTGATCGTTATGCAAATCGTCTACATTGTTTCATATGTTATCCGCCATGGATTCGAAAACCCTTATGATAGGACGTACTACCAAGTCGGTGCATTGGTTATTTTGGTTACTGGCGTTGTGTTTGCCACGCTTTCAGACAACTATCGCAATATTCTTAAGCGTAGCTGGTTGAAGGAATTAAAGGCATCGATCATATATGTTTCAGCTTTGGTTATTGTTTTGGCCTTATATCTTCTTTTGAGTCAGACAACATTTTGGTATTCGAGAACGGTGTTTGTTCTATTGGCGATACTGGGTGTTCCGGCTGTGTATTTTGGCCGATTGATATGGAAGAAGATTGTTTTGGCATATCGAAAGAAAAACGGCTATTCCAAGAAGAGAATGATTTTGGTTTCTTTAAAAGACGATTTTGCTGGCGTTAAGCAAAGAATCGAACAAAAATCATTGGGCGATATTGAGATTTCCGGAGCGGTCTTTTTCGATGATTCAACGGCTGAAGTCGGCAAAAAATATGATGATGTTCCGGTCGTAGGCAGTCTTAATGATTTTACGGACAATATCGTCACTGATTTGGTAGACGAGGTCATGTTCGTTTTGCCTAAGGGCGGGGTAGTTCCAGAAAGTCTGCTGCAGGATTTGCTTAACATGGGGATTACTTCTCACGTGTCAATCAGTGAGCTTTATGACAACGAACGCGGCATGAAGACGATTGAAAAGGTCGGCGGCTATACCGTTATGACGGAAAGCTTGAAAATTGCATCCAGTTTTCAGTTGGCACTGAAACGTTTGATGGATATCGTCGGTGCGCTTGTCGGTTTGTTGATTACGGGAATTTTGGTAATCGTCATTGGGCCGATCATTTATTTTTCGGATCCCGGACCAATCTTCTTCTCACAAAAACGTGTCGGTCAAAACGGGCGAATTTTCAAAATTTACAAATTCCGTAGCATGTATCAAGATGCAGAGGAACGCAAGAAAGAACTTATGGCGATGAACACGATGAAGGGGTTCATGTTTAAGGCAGACAATGATCCTCGAATCATCGGTTCGGGCAAGGATGGCTCGAAACATGGCATTGGTTGGTTTATTCGGAAAACGTCATTGGATGAATTTCCGCAATTTTGGAACGTTCTTAAGGGAGAAATGAGTCTTGTTGGGACGAGACCGCCGTTGATCGATGAATGGAAAAACTACGAAAAGCATCATCGTGCTCGTCTTGCGGTTCGTCCCGGAATTACCGGCATGTGGCAGGTCAGCGGTCGTTCCGACATTACGGATTTTGAAAAAGTTATTGAACTTGATATGAAGTATATCGATAACTGGTCGATTTTTGAAGACCTTAAAATTTTGGGACTGACGGTGAAGGAAGTCTTCAGCGGTGAAGGTTCCAAGTAAGATGTTGCAGGAGTCAAGTTGAACTTGGCTCCTTGTTTTTATGCTATTTGGAGGTAAGAATGGATAAGCCTTTAATTTCGGTGATTTTGCCGGTTTACAATGTGGAAGCATATTTTCCGAAGTGCATGGAATCTTTGTTTGTGCAGACTTATGGAAATTTGGAATTTGTAGTCGTTGATGATGGTTCAAATGAAAAATGTCGTCAATTATTTGATGAATATTCAAAAAAAGATCCAAGGGTCGTGGTCTATCATAAAGAAAACGGCGGTATTTCGGATGCCAGAAATTATGGCATCGCGCATTCTAAGGGTAAATATGTGACTTATGTTGATCCGGATGACTGTGTTGATGAAGATTATGTTGAAACTTTGTATAATCTTTTGGTTAAGTATAATTGCAAAATGTCGATTTGTCCGCATCGTGTTCACTATGAAAACGGAGATGTTGCCGATTTGGCGGATGGACTTGAGTTTGATGATGATAAGGTCCTTTCAAGCAAAGAATGCATTGAAAGAATGCTTTATCATGAAGTGATCGATACGTCAGTGTGGGGAAAACTGTATGAAAGGGAACTTTTCCAAGGAATTGAGTATCCCGTTGGAAAACTCTTTGAAGATCTTGGAGTAACTTATAAGCTGATGCTTAGATGCGATCAGATTGCTGTTAATGGAAAATCAAAGTACACATATAATTTCCATGATTCTTCAATTGTTAACAGTCAATTTAATGAACATAAACTTGATATGATTGAGATGGCCGACAATTTGGCTAAAGAAGTCAATGAGATTTACCCTGAGCTGGAATCTGCCACCAAGAGGCGACAGGTGTATGCAAGGCTAAGTACGCTGAATCAAATGTTATATGCAAAAGGTCCTGAGTTTGAGCAAAAACGTCGTGAAATTATCAATTACGTTAATCGAAATTCAAAAGAAGTCGCGAAGAATCCACGCACTCCCAAGAGAGATAAACTGGCTTTTCTTCTTTTGAAACTGGGATATCCAGTGTATCGTTTCTGTTGGTTGCAGTATAGAAAAAAAATCATGAATAACTAGCAAAATCCTCCAAAAATTTCTCAGCGTTTTTGGAGGATTTTTGTTGTTTGACCATGTCCGTTTCAATCAAAAATAAAAACTCCAAACGTTGGATTCGACGTTTGGAGCGTAATAATATCTAACAGATAAACTGTTAATTCATTGCCACATGACTGTTCATCTTACCATGCGGCTTTTTATGATGATCGTTGTTGTCCTGATGATATTTTTCTTTCGAGTATCTTGCGCGCAAGCCCCACAAAATCGAAACGGTATCAACGACTTCCTGGAACATTGCGCCGACAAGGGCCGGAATAACGCCCGTACTTGCAATCAGCATCAAACCGATGCAGATGAAGATGCCGATCAAAACCGCCTGACGAGCAATGCGCATGGTATCTTGCGCAATTATGACGGCTTTGGAAACTTTTGACAAATCGTCTTTCAAAATAACGATGTCTGCCGATTCGCTCGCAGCCGTTGATCCGTTGGCACCCATGGCGATTCCGACGTCTGCCGTTGCAAGCGAAGGAGCATCATTGACTCCGTCTCCGACCATGATGACGGGACGCTTGTCTTCTGCAACGTTTTTCAAAGCGCTGATTTTGTCTGTTGGAAGCAGATCGGCCTTAACGTCGGTAATTCCGACTTGCGGAGCAATTTTTTCAGCGATTGCCTTTTGATCGCCCGTCAGCATGACGAGATGTTCAACACCGTGTTCTTTCAGTGACTTCATGGTTTCCGGAGCTTCTTTCCGGATATGATCGAGGAAGATCACGTATCCCCAAAGCTTGTCATCGACGGAGACGTAGATGGCAGTTTCAGGCAATGTCTCCATTTTGTCCGTCGGAGCGACGTACTCGAGTTTTCCGACCATGACTTTGTGACCGCTGATTTGGGCTTTGATGCCCTTGCCTGTTTCTTCTTGCAGCTCTTCCGGCGTATCGAGGTCGATTCCTTGTTCGTTTGCGTACGAAACGAGCGAACGCGCAAGAATGTGGTTTGACGCCTGTTCTGAACTTGCGGCAAGTTCGAGCAGCTTGCTTTTGTCAATGCCGTCCAGCGCAACGACCGAATCAACCGTCAGTTTTCCGCTGGTAATGGTTCCCGTTTTGTCAAATGCAACGGTTTTAGCCGTTGCGAGTTTTTCTAAGACGTCTCCCGTTTTGATGACGACGCCGTTTCTTGATGAGCGACTCATCCCGGAAACGATGGCAACCGGTGCTGCCAAAATAAGCGGGCAAGGCGAAGCAACGACCAGGACCTCTGCAAATCTGACCGGATCTTTTGAGATGAACCATGCAAGCCCTGCGATAATTACGGCAATCGCCGTGAACGGAACCGCATATCGATCGGCCATTCTGACGAATTTGCCGGGTTTGCTGTCGGCTTCCTTGACCAATTGAACCAATCGTTGGTATTGACTGTCTTTAGCCAGTTTATCGACGAACATCGTTAAAGAAGCATCCCCGTTGACTGATCCGGAATAGATGTCATCACCGACTTTTTTAATTACCGGAACTGATTCTCCAGTCAAAGAAGATTCATCAAGACTGCTTTGACCAAGAATAACGTGACCATCGACCGGAACGAGTTCCCCAGGACGCACGATAAGCTTATCACCGATGTTTGCTTCGTCAACGGAAATATCTTCCGTTGCATCTCCGTTCAAACGATGGGCGACATGCGGGGAATTGTCAAGCAGTGCCTTAAGTTCAGTGTGTGCTTTTTTCGAAGCGTAATCTTCAAGCGAATCGCCTCCGACAAGCATGATCAAAACAATCATGGAAGCCCAGTATTGACCCACCGCAAGCGTTGAGACAATCGCCATGATTGCCAGAAGGTCAACCCCGTAGTCTCCTGATTTAAGTGATTTGATCATTTCGTAAAGCATTGAAAGCGAGATGATGGATCCGACGATCGTAATCAGCGCTTGTGCAAAGAGCTGCTGTCTTAAGCCGAACTCCAAGATAAGCGCAACAAGGCCAATCCCCAAAATGATCCACAATTTTGTCGAGTGTTTCATTGTTTTTTCCTCCTTTGAGATGGAATCCCGTACGCTGATCCTCATTACGTCTCAAAGATAACACGAGATGAAAATAATGTAAACTAAAATGATTCTAAATAAAAAACATTCTCAATTGTGATGCTGAAATGTTGATTTCACGGGGGGTTAACAGTGGGACTTAAAAAAGGTCAAATGAAAATGATTATCAATTAGATATCAATCGGAGCTCTGCATTTGTAAAGATAATCATAATTAAACTGTGGTATAATTTACATTATATGATTATTGAATCGAGAGAGGTTTTTAACATGAACATTGCTGTAATATTTGCCGGTGGCGTAGGGTCTCGTATGCGCAGCAAGGAACGTCCGAAACAATTTTTGAGTATGCATGGCAAGCCGATTATTATTCATACGCTTGAATTGTTTGAAAATCATCCTGAAATTGACGCGATTGTCGTTTCTTGCGTGAAAGATTGGATTCCTTACTTCAAGGATTTATTAGAAAAATATAACATCAAAAAAGTGAAGGAAGTCGTTGAAGGAGGAGCCACTGGTCAAGATTCCATTTACAATGGACTTTGTGCCGCAGAACGCGTTGCGAACGGTGAAGAAGCCGTTGTCTTGATTCATGACGGCGTTCGTCCTTTGATTCGACCGAAGACGATTTCTGACAATATCGAATCGGTCAAAAAACGCGGAAGCTCGATTACGAGCGTTGTCGTAAAGGAAACCGTTCTTATGGTGGATGACGAAAACGGAATCGAAGAAGTCCCTGATCGTTCTCATTCTCGATTGGCACGTGCGCCGCAAAGTTTTTGGCTTAAAGACATTATTGGTGCTCATCGGAAAGCAATCGCTGAAAACAAGCACGATTTCATTGACTCGTGCTCAATGATGCAATATTACGGACACAAGCTTTACCTTATCGAAGGACCGCAGGAAAACATCAAGATTACGACCCCCGATGATTTCTATACGATGCGTGCATTGTTGGATGCAAGAGAGGATGAACAAATCTATGGCCTTGAATAACGTGTTGACGGAAGATTTGAATTCTCTTTTAGCGAGTGAAATCGAGTGGAGCAATTTTAAAGATAAAAGAATTTTGGTAACGGGCGCAACGGGACTTGTCGGATCAATGGTTGTCAGATCATTGATTTATGCAAACGAAAAATTGAATCTGGGGCTTGAAGTAATCGGACTGATTCGCAATCAAGCAAAGGCTGACAAGATATATGAAGGATGTATGGGAAAAGATGCTCTTTCTTTTTGTTTGGACGATTTTTCTGGTGATGAGCCGATTTCGTTGGAAGGAAAAGTCGATTATATCGTGCATGCCGCTGCGGTTACGACTTCTAAGGTAATGGTTTCTGATCCCGTAGGAACGATTGACGTTGCCTTGAAGGGAACCAAAAATATTTTAAACCTTGCTGTTGAAAAAGGAACAAAAGGCGTTGTCTATATTTCTTCAATGGAAATTTACGGTCAGTCTGCTGATCCTGAAGATACAAAGGAAAATGATTTGGGCTATGTTGATTTGGCCGCTGTCAGGAGCTGCTATCCTGAAGGAAAGAGAATGTGCGAATGCATGTGTACTGCTTACGCTGCACAACATGGAATCAGAATCTCTTCTGCACGCTTGGCCCAAACGTTTGGAGCAGGTATCCTGCCGACAGAAAATCGCGTATTTGCACAATTTGCAAGAAGTGCGCTCAAAGGAGAAGACATAGTTCTTAAGACGGAAGGAAAGTCTGAAGGAAACTATGTCTATACGATTGATGCGGTTAAAGCGATTTTGATGCTTTTGTATAAAGGTGAAGCAGGGCAGGCTTACAACGTAGCCAACGAATCGAGCCACACGACTATCAGAAAAATGGCTGAGCTGGTCTCGAAGACGTTATCTCAGGAAAAGTCAAAAGTTGTTATCGATATTCCTGCTGACTCAAAGAAACTGGGATATGCACCAGACGTTAAGATGAAATTGAATTCCGACAAAATAGAGTCGCTTGGTTGGAAACCGACAGTTGGGCTTGCCGATGCATATCGCAGAATGGCTGAATGGATGAAGGAACAAAAAATGATCTGATTGTCT
>JBHADD010000069.1:0-2594 GCA_041854925.1 Ligilactobacillus sp.
ACAAGAAGATTCGTCAGGCAATCTCCTATGCGATCGACCGCAAGCAGCTGGCTGAAAAAGTTCTTGGCAGCGGAACGCTTCCATGCAAGGGAGCCGTATCGCAGGGCCTGGCCAAGCGTGACGGCAAGGATTTCACTGATGCCGCAAAGACGAGCACTGGCGTTCAGTTTGACAAGGCAAAGGCCAAGAAACTTCTCAAGGAAGGCTTGAAGGAAGTCGGCGAAGATAACCTGAGCTTTGCTTTATTGGGCGACGATACCGACAACTCCAAGAAGATTACCGAATTCTTGCAGAGTCAAATCGAAGAAAACTTGCCTGGTACAAAGGTTTCGGTTCAAAATATCCCATTTAAGACGAGAGTCACGCGTTCTCAAAAGGGGCAGTTTGAAGTCGTCGTTTCAAGCTGGGGTGCCGATTTCTCAGATCCAATCAGCTTTCTTGACCTGTACACGACTGACAATTCCTACAACTTCGGCAAGTGGAAGAACGCTGAATATGACAAGTGGATTGCAAAGTCCAAGACGGTGGATGCCGGAAATGCTTCCGCACGTTGGGACGACATGGTCAAAGCTTCCAAGATCATCAACGAAGACCAAGGCATTGCGCCTTTGTTCCAATTGAATCAGCCGCAATTGATTCGCTCTAACGTCAAGGGCGTCATCCAAAACACGGCCGGCTCAGTCAACAACTGGAAGAACGTCTACATTACAAAGTAACGTTTGAATCTGTTTAATCAATTTACAAACAAGAGAGGACATGTCCTCTTAAATTAATGAAATGCCGAACAGAGGCGGTCGATTTGCGACTGACTTTGTCCGGCATTTTCTTAATCTTTCTCTCTTTTTCATGACGTGAAATTCACTTTTTAAAATGGTGCCAGATTGCCGAAGCAACCATCCAGATGATGACGACAAAGGAAATCATGTATCCGGCAACACCGATGTTGTAGATGGCGGGATGTTTCATGCTGCCTTGGACGAGCAAAGAAGAGCTCAAAATGATCGAAGCGAGGATGATCGTGATGATCAGCCGGTTGACGATCGTTTCAATGCGGTCGATGAATGTGTCTTGGCCTTTGAAACGCAAAGTGAATCTGCCGCGCCCTTGGTTCAAGGTGTCAAGCAGCTTTTCAATTTTGATCGGAATTTGAGGAGTGGATTTTATAGCACGTCCGAAAGTCATCAAATCTTCATCAAGCTCATTTTTCCAGTTGAACTTGCGCTTGAAATATTCTTTGGCAAATGGACGCGCGACATCCATCAATGAAAGATCGGGATCAAGCTGAGCAACGATGCCTTCAAGCGATCCGAATGCTTTGATCAGCAGCGTAACTTCAGGTTTGACCTGAAGATTGTTTTTGCGGCAAAGTTTGATGATGTTGTAAAGCATGACCGGAAAATCAATCTGACCCAAGCCTTGTTTGAGATAAGGCGTCAAAAAGATTCCGAGCTGATCCGTGAAGTCTTCTTCGTCGATTTCGCCCGTGCGGTTGCAGATGGAAAGAACGGCCTGGCTGATTTCCTGGGTGTCCTTTTTGCTTAAAGCAACGATTACGTTGGCAATTCCTTCTGCAAGCAGCGGCGACAGTCTGCCCATCATTCCGAAGTCAAGGTAAACGAGGCGATAAGGCGGAAGTTTTTGTTCGGTTGTGATGCTTGCTTTGATGCTGCCTGATTTTTTTTCGAACTCATGCGTCGGTTCAAGCTCATTGATGCGAGGATCGTCTTGTTTCAGGTGATGGAAAAGGATGTTTCCCGGGTGAGGATCAGCATGAAAGAAATTGTCGACGAAAACCTGTTTAATGAAATTTTTGACCAATGCGTTTGCGATGTATGTGCGCTCTTTTTTTTGAAGCTTGCGCTCGGTCGGATCGTCTGAAAGCTGACGTCCAGCAAGTTTTTTGATGCTTTCGCCCTCCATTTTGGAATTGACGAGAATTTTTTGAGTCGAATATTCTTCATATACGACTGGAACTTCGATGATTCCGTCATGGTTGTTTAAGCGATAAAATTCCAGACCGTTTTTAATTTCGACTTCGGTGTTGATTTCATTCAAAAGTGACTCCTGCAGCTGATTCAAAATTTCTTCCGGATCCACGACGGTAATTTCCGGGGCCAGTTTTAAAATTTTTAGGGCCTGACGGAACAGTGTGAGGTCGGTTTCGACAAGTTCTTTGATTTTAGGATGCTGAACCTTGACGACGACCTGCGTGCCATTTTTTAAAACGGCATGGTGAGTTTGACCGATTGAGGCCGAAGCAAAGGGCTTTTCGTCAAATTTGTCGAAAACGTCGCTGATGTTTTTTTGGGTTTGTTCTCGGAAAGTTTTGCTGACGGTTTCGAACGAATCGATTTGGACGTCGTCTTGCAGTTTTTTAAATTCGCTGATAAATGCAGGGGAGATCAGATCGGGGCGGGTGGAAAGAATCTGTCCGCCCTTGATGAACGTCGGCCCGAGTTCTTCCAATGCAAATCTGACTTCTTCAGGATTCTGTTGTTTCATGAAGTTACGAACAAAATCGTGTCTGCGCATGATTCTGACGATTTCAAGCATGCGTTTGCGCTGATCCTTGCCGGTTATTTCTTCAATTTTTG
>JBHADD010000070.1:0-6940 GCA_041854925.1 Ligilactobacillus sp.
ACTTTCTCGTCAATGGCGATTTTTTCCAGTTTTCTCAATGCATCGGCCTGTTCTGTGCTCAAGTCGTAGCCATGCAGCCTGCGACCAACGTGCCAGTCCGCAGTGTGTAAAAATTTCATTTCTGAAACGCCCCCTGATCATTCATTTAATCGATTATAGCATAAAGAATGTATGTTCGTAAAACGTTTGTGCGAAATTTTTCCTTTGCATTTTTAAGAAACAAAAAAAGCCCCCGCATCAAAAGCGAGGACCTTCTCTTAAATTTTCCTATAATTTTTCTTTAATTGCCTGAACCATCGCCAATTCTTCGTTCGTCGGAACGATCATGACTTTGGTTTTGGAATCTTGCGCCGAAATAAGTCCTTCAGCATTTTTTTCGTTTAAAGATTCATCCAGACTGATTTCAAGGCATTCAAGCTCTGAAACGACGTCTCTTCTGAGCGAAGGATCGTTTTCACCGATGCCGCCGGCAAAAACCAGCACATCTGCTCCGCCCATCTCAACATAATAGCTTCCGACGTACTTGACGATGCGGTTGATGAAAATTTCACGTGCCAAAGCACAGCGAGGATCGTCAATATTAGCACGAATATCGCGCATGTCAGGGGACTTGCCTGAAATTCCGAGAAGACCTGATTCAGAATTGAAAAGCTGCAGGATCTCTTCTGCGGACTTGTCCAGTTTTTTCATTAGAAACGGAACGATTGACGGATCAACGTCGCCGCAGCGAGTTCCCATCGTCACGCCTGTCAACGGCGTAAAGCCCATGGAACTGTCATAGGCCTTGCCGTCTTTGACAGCAGAAATTGAAGAGCCACTGCCCAAGTGAAGCGTAATCAGTTTCAAGTCTTCAAGCGGCTTTCCCAAAAGCTCTGCACAACGATGCGAAATATAGCCGTGGCTGATGCCGTGTTCGCCATAGCGCCTGATTCCGTATTTTTGCGTAAGTTCATAAGGCAGGCTGAAAATGGCATTCATCTCCGGCATGTCCGTGAAAAACGTGCTGTCAAAAACGGCATATTGCGGAGTGTCAGGCATTACCTGCTGCATCAGTTCGATGTACTTTGCCTCCATCGGATTATGAAGCGGAGCATGATCGCTCATTTCAATGATTTCTTCAAGCTTTTCGGCATCGATTTTGGTTGCGCCTCTGAATTTTTCACCACCGGCCACGACGCGATGGCCTACGCAGGCGATTTTTTCAAGGGATGTGATTCCTTTTTCCTGGATCTTTTCGATAATCAGTTCGCAAGCACGTTCATACGTTAGATTGTCATAAGTCTCCTGAAACTTTTGTTCTCCGTATTTGATTTCAAACTTTGAACCAGGCATCAGCATGCGTTCAACAAGCCCTTTGGCAACGACCTTTTCCGTTTCAAGTTCAAACAGCTTCCACTTGACCGAGGAACTGCCGGCATTCATAAGTAAAATATTTGACACGAGTGCACCTCCGTCTTTCTTCCTCACTCTCAGTATACATTAAAATTAATCGACTTTCATTTCCAAAAATTAATTGAAGATTCTCGGCTTGACCAAACCTTTGTAATCATGTTTGATGGCCTTCGAGTTGATGACGCTCATCAGCTGAAACATCGTAAACGCGATCTGCGAACGTTTGCGGTAGGAAATAAAACTTTTCTTCCATACGTCAACGTATTTGTTTTTATAAGCCTTAAGACCTTGGAAACTGTAGAAATGGTAGCCGTATTCATAGATATAGCGCGCAATCTTTTCCGTAACAAATTCACGGTTCAAGTCTGCATCGTCTCTTGTCGGCGCCATCCCCAGATCAACGTAAGCATAGCCCTCTTCTTTGGCATTTTCAAACAAAAACAACGAAAAACGCGCCATGGTCTGTGCCGGAGCATCTTTGGCATAACGCATCAGGTCACTTGAAATTACTCCGCGCTTGCGCGGCATAATGCTTGAAAAAGCCTTCAGCTTGCCGGAAGAATCCCGCAAAGTCATCAAACTGCCCTGCTCAAGGTAATATTCGTCAAAAAAGCCTACAGAAAAGCCTTTTTCGTTTCGATTGCCCAGCCACTCATCCGAAATTTCGCGCATTTCGCTTAATAACGCTTCATTATATGGCGGCTTCAAAAAATCAAGCACATAGCCGTCGTTTGCAAAGCGGTTGATTAAAGCACGCTGATTGTGATGCTTTTCGCCGTGCAAATTAAATTTCTCAAGATCGACCAGACCCTTTTCGCCAATCTGCAGGAAATCATAGCCGTATTCATGCAGCAAAAGCGTGAAATCCTGATCTATGTCGTAAAAAACAGGTTCAAAGCCGTACAGATCCGCCGTCTTCAAAAAATCTTCCAAAGCTTCCTTGAAATATTTCGGATTTCCGATCGGCTCTCCGATGCAAAATAGTTTTTCCTGCTTTCTGCGATACATGAAAAAGACCTGATCTTTTCCTTCTGCTTTGAAGAAATAAAGCGATTTGTCGCGCAAGTAGACCAGATGCCCTGCATTTCCGCAACCGAACCGACTGATAATCTGCTTGATTCTTCGTTCATCAAAGACCTGAGGCACAAACGGCGTCAGGCCGTGCGACAAGTACGTCAGCATGAGCAAAAGGATCAGCGCTGCGGCCATCAAACCGATAAACCCGGCAAGCCAGACTTTCTGAGCAGGAAACAGCAAGTATTCCGGCACGTGATGGCGATTGCTGAAGCTTGGCGTATTCAAAATTCCGACCAGCGTGTAAAGCAAGAAAGTCCCCGCAAAAATCGCGATGTCTGCAACCATCTTACCGATGGAATACTGCATCTGCTTGCGATAAAGCTCGTTTTTTGACAGGAAAACCAAAATCATTACAAATCCCAAAAAAATTACCAAACTAAACGAGTAACGATTCAAAAGGGTATTAATGACCCCGATTGCAAGCACGATCAGCGTCGGCCAGTATGCTCGTTTGACCTTGGCCGAAATTCCCCTGGCAAGTCCCAGCAGCATAAAGGCAAATATAATGTCCGAAACCTGACTGATAAACAGGAAACTGTACGAATAGAGCTTTCTCAAAAGCTCATTGGAATTTGCGAAACGCGGAACGGCGGCTTCAAGCAGCATTAAAATTCCTGAAGCATACAAAAAAATCGTCAAGACGAGATGTGCGATTTTTTGAATCGACATCTTTGGAATTCCGTTTAATTTTTCGTTAATTTTTGAACCTGCTTCATGAACAAAAAGAATAACCCCGATGATAAAAGGAATTATGTAGTAGAACAACCGGAAAAACATGATCCAAACAACAGCCGTTTCGCTTGAAACGCCAAGCGTGGCCATGCCGTACATCATAAAGACGTCAAACGAGCCCAAGCCACCGGGAACCATTGACACGATTCCCAAAACCGAACCGGTAATATACATTGCAAGAATCGTCAAAAAATCCGTTTTGATTCCCATCATCAAACCGATAAATAAGAAGAACCCGCTGGCAAACGTCCATTCAAAAAAAGAGCTGATAATCAGGGCCAGTTCGCGTTTCAACGTCAAATCGGCAAAAAATTCGGTCTGTTTGAACTTTGTCGCGATGAACAGTACAGGAAAATACACTCCGCCGCCGACAAGCCAGATCCAGTAGCTGCCGAACAGTTTTCCCATGCCGCGTCCATAAATCAATGCAAGCGAAATCCAACAATATATGGAAAGCCCTGCCAAAACAAACAGCGCAATTTTCGAAAGCGCGTAGACAATCTGCTTGGCACTTGCGTTTTTCTTGTAAAAATTGGCACGCAAAGTTGCCCCGATGACGCCGCCGAATCCGGCAACGTTGGTCGTCGTATTGACGATCCATCCGCTTTTGAAGATATACGGTGCACTGTATTTTCCAGGAAGAAATTTCACAACTGTAAAATCATAGGCAATCATCGGAAGAACGGCAATCAAGCCGACCAAAAACATCACCGCAATCGTGAGCATTGATTGATTTTCGAGTCCTTCTTGAACTTTTCCCCAATCAATCTGTTTAAAAATTCGCCCGATTTCGTAAACGACAAATATCAGGACGGAAAAAACAAACAACAGCTTGATAAATTTCAAGCGCTTTTCAACAAAAATTTTGAAACGCCCAATCAATTATGACCCACCTTTCAATATTCCGAACACATATCCAATTATATTATAATCAATCTTCAAAGAACTTTCTCATAACAAGGTTAAAATAAAGAAAAATTATAAATTTGAACGGAGGCTTTTTTTTATGGCAATATTTACCAGCATTATATTTTTGGTTTGGATCGTTGCGGCAACCGGAAATCTGGTTTTAAAATTCAAAGGAAAAAAAGACAACTTGTTTGGCAAGGCGGCTTTCCCGTTGCTCATGCTGTTAATTCTCGCTTTTTACGGTGCCTTGGTCACGCAAGAGCCTACCCCCCCAGAACAATCACCAAAAACCACATATAAAACAAGCACGAAATCAATCGGAGTCGCAGCGCTCAAAAAAGCCCAGTCTGAATCAAAAATGCTAAAAAGCCAGGAACAAAGAATTGACAGGGAGTCTTCATCCATCGAAAGCGTTTCGCAATCAATTGATGCTTCATCAAAAGAAGAGGCACGGCAAGCATCGATCAAAGCCTCTGAACAGGCTGCCATTGCGGCTTCAGCTTCAAAAGAAGCAAGCAGACAAGCTGCTCTTTCTCAACAAGTTTCTTCAAGCAATCAGGACACGACAAGCGCCGATCAGGTCGTTACGGACGAGTCGCCTAAAATCATCGGCAATACCAAAACAAAAGTCTACCATACGCCCGATCAGGCCGGATACAAGATGAATGCCGCAAACGCGACTTATTTTGATAACGAATCCCAGGCGATTGCCAACGGATACCGTAAATCAAAAAGATAGAAAGGAGCCGTCGTCATGAAAATAATTGGTTTTATCATCATTTTGATCAGCGTATTCGGATTTTGCCATATCCATTACAAAAAGCCCGACAAAAAGCTTTTTTTCCGTATTACAAGCATATTTACGCTTATCATCGGAATCGGATTAGGTGCAGGTTCAAATCCGACGCCGGATACTCCCCAAGAAGGAAGCAAGATTGTCCGCAAAATATCAAAGGATTACGATCCTCAAAATAAAGCCGCAAAAATTTCCAGCGAAAATGAAAATGCAAAAGAAAGTCTTTCAAAAAAGCAGTCCGACATTCAAAAAGCAGCTTCAAGCTTGGCATCACGTCAGGGTTCAACCGTACAATCTTCAAGCAATTCAGACCAATCTGCGCAAAATGCCGCACCTGACCTGGCAAACATGAATTATTCCGGCAGGCAAATTGTTCAGATCAACGATAATCAGCCCGGATTTTCGTCAAACGATCTGAACGTCTCAAACGGTGCATGGCAACAATACCATGACCTTGATTCCTTGAATCGCGTCACGGGAGCCGATGCGCTTTTAAATCAATCTTTGATGCCGCACTCAGAGCGTGAACGGCTCTATGTCGATCCGACAGGCTGGCACAACAAACGCATCGGAAGCGGCTGGCTTTACAACAGATGTCATCTGATTGCCTATCAGCTGACCGGACAAAACAACAACTTAAAAAATCTGATGACCGGGACAAGGTCCTTGAATGAGCCCTGCATGACCGAATACGAAAATCAAATTGCAGAGTATCTAAAAGCAAGTTCCAATCATTACGTCAGATATTCGGTGCGCCCCGTTTTCCGCGGAAACGAGCTGTTGGCACGCGGCGTGCAAATCCGGGCGCAATCTGTCGGTGATTCCTCCGTTTCATTCAACGTTTACGTCTTCAACGTCGAAAACGGCGTTGAACTTAATTATTCAGACGGAACAAGCTCAATTAACAGATGATAACGAAAAAACAGGACTTCCGGAGCATGTGATGCTTCAGAAGTCCTGTTTGTTTTTTTCTCATTGCAGCCTGTAACTCTGCATTTTTATCGGTATTTATGCTTTTTGCCGTACAAAAAAGGAGCCGGGACAAATCCCGACTCCTTTAAAATCGAACAAATTAGACTATTTAAGAGTAACTTGTGCGCCAACTTCTTCAAGCTTAGCTTTGATTTCTTCAGCTTCGTCCTTAGCAACGCCTTCCTTGATAACGGATGGTGCACCGTCAACCAAGCCCTTAGCATCCTTAAGGCCAAGACCTGTAACGTCCTTGACAACTTTGATAACCTTAACCTTGCCGGCACCAGCAGATGTCAATTCAACGTCAAATTCAGTCTTTTCTTCTGCAGCGCCTGCAGCAGCACCTGCAGCTGCAACTGGAGCAGCAGCAGAAACACCGAATTCATCTTCGATAGCTTTTACTAAGTCGTTTAATTCAAGAATGCTAGCTTCTTTCAAGTCAGCAATGATCTTTTCTGTATCTAAGGCCATTTTAAAATCCTCCAATTTAATTGATATGTTATGTTTAAAAACTTATGCGACTAAGCACTGATTAAGCAGCACTTTCGTCTTTGCTGTCGGCAACTGCCTTGACAGCGTATGCGAAGTTGCGAACAGGTGCTTGAAGCACGGAGCAAAGCATGGAAAGCATGCCTTCGCGGTTTGGCAACTTGGCAAGTGCGTGGATTTCGTCGAGGGTAACAACTTCACCGTCGATCATACCACCCTTGATTGTCAATGCTTCATGATCTTCAGCAAACTTAGAGAAGATGCGTGCAGGTGCAGTAGCATCTTCAGAACCGAATGCAACGGCCGTAGGACCTGTGAATGTTTCATCCAAGCCTTCGTAACCAGCCTTGTCTGCAGCACGACGCAAGAACGTATTCTTGATAACGCGCATTTCAACGCCTGCTTCACGCAATTCCTTACGTAATTCAGTTACTTCGTCAACCGTAAGGCCACGGTAGTCAACAACAACTACAGAAGATGCGTTGCTGAATTTTTCAAAGACTTCTTCAACAATCGCAGCCTTCTTTGCGATAATTTCTTTACTCAATTGATTCACCTCCTAGTCATTGTGCC
>JBHADD010000071.1:0-3804 GCA_041854925.1 Ligilactobacillus sp.
ATAAATGGAAAAAGAAGCTACGAAGCCAAAGAAAAAAGTTTTGTCTGAAGAAGAAAAAGCAGCACGAATGGAAGCTGCTCGCAAGTATACCGATACCCTCGTTGATAAAGCAGTTGCTGCGGAAAGAGAATATGCGCATTTTACGCAGGATCAAGTTGACAAAATCGTTGCTGCAGCTGCACTGGCTGGCTCTGAGGCGGCTTTGATGCTTGCTCATGAAGCAGTTGAGGAAACAAATCGCGGCGTCGTTGAAGATAAGGATACCAAGAATCGTTTTGCGACAGAAAACATCTATAACGCAATCAAGGATGAAAAAACTGTTGGCATCATCGCTGAAGACAAGATCAAAGGCGAGGTTCAAATTGCCGCACCGCTTGGCGTTTTAGCCGGCATCGTTCCGACGACGAATCCGACGTCAACGGCAATGTTCAAATCTCTGATGGCACTTAAGACGCGAAATGCGATTGTCTTTGCTTTCCATCCGCAAGCTCAAAGGTGCTCCGTTCATGCTGCACAAATCGTTTATGAAGCAGCCGTTGCAGCAGGAGCTCCGAAAAACATCATTCAATGGGTTGAAACTCCATCGATCGAAAATACGACGGCACTGATTCAAAACAGAAAGATCGCATCGATTCTTGCAACGGGCGGTCCCGGAATGGTCAATGCCGCACTCAAGTCCGGCAATCCATCAATGGGCGTTGGTGCCGGAAACGGTGCAGTCTTCGTCGATCATACGGCACACCTTGACCGTGCGGTTGAAGACTTGCTTTTGTCCAAGCGTTTTGACAACGGGATGATTTGCGCGACTGAAAATTCGGTTGTCATCGAAGCACCTGTTTACAAGGATTGGATGAAGAAGATGGAAGAAAAGGGCGCATACCTGCTTCCTGAAAAAGACTACGAAAAGCTGGCTGATTTCGTCTTCAATGACAAGCATGGCGTCAATGGACCGGTTGCCGGCAAGCCGGCTCGTTGGATTGCCGAAAATGCCGGCATCGATTTGCCTGAAGGAAAAGACGTCATCATGTTTGAACTTGATCCGAAGAACATCGGCGAAAAGCTCTCATCTGAAAAGCTTTCACCGCTCCTTTCGGTTTATAAGGCAAAAGACAGAGAAGACGGCATCAAGATCGTTGCCGCACTGCTCGACTACCAAGGCGCAGGCCACAATGCGGCCATTCAGATCGGTTCTCAGGCAGATCCTTTCTTGAACGAATTTGCCGACAAGACAAAGGCTGCTCGCATCTTGGTAAATCAACCGGATTCAATCGGCGGTATCGGCGACATCTATACGGATGCATTACGTCCATCTTTGACGCTTGGAACCGGGTCATGGGGGAAGAATTCATTGTCACACAACTTATCAACTTCAGACCTGTTGAATGTCAAGACGGTTGCAAAACGTCGTAATCGTCCTCAATGGGTTCGTTTGCCAGAAAAAATCTACTATGAAAAGAATGCTTTGTCATACTTGACGGATGAAACGGAGCACATCGATCGCGCAATGATCGTTGCCGATCCTGGAATGGTTAAATTCGGTTTCGTCGACAAGGTTTATGATGAACTTGAAGCACGCGAAAATCCGGTAAAGACGTCTCTTTACGGAACGGTTCATCCTGATCCGACGTTGGGACAGGCAATGGAAATTGCGCGCCAAATGGAAGAATTCCAACCGGATACGGTCATTGCCATCGGTGGTGGCTCTGCAATGGATGCTGCCAAAATCGCTCGTTACATTTATGAATATTCGCTTGAACAAGAACCTGGCTTCCTTGAGAGCTACGAAAAAGTCAGCGAACTGTTCACTCGTCTGCAACAAAAATTTGTTGATATCCGCAAGAGAATCGTCAAGTTCCATCACGGCACGCACACGAAGCTCTTCTGCATCCCGACAACTTCAGGTACTGGTTCAGAAGTTACGCCGTATGCGGTTATTACGGATGACAACACGCACGTTAAGTATCCGTTGACCGACTATGAGATGACGCCTCAGGTTGCAATCGTCGACCCTGAATTTGTCATGACGGTTCCGAAGAGAACAGTTGCATGGTCAGGTCTCGATACGCTGTCACATGCGCTTGAGTCATACGTTTCCGTAATGGCTTCAGACTTCACGCGCCCATGGTCGCTTCAGGCAATCAAGCTCGTATTTGAAAACCTTGAAAAATCCTACAATTATGACCCTAAGAATCCTACGCTTGAAGGCGAAACTGCTCGCGAAAACATGCACTATGCGGCTACTCTTGGCGGCATGGCCTTCGCAAATGCTTTCCTTGGCATCAATCACTCGCTTGCTCACAAGACTGGCGGTGAATTCGGACTTCCTCACGGTCTTGCGATTTCGATTGCGATGCAGCACGTGATTCGTTTCAACGGTGTATCTGGCAAAGTCAAGAGAACACCGTTCCCACGCTACGAAGTTTATCGTGCTCAAAAGGATTATGCAGACATTGCGCGTGCGCTTGGATTGAAGGGCAGAACAGATGCTGATTTGGTCGAATCATTGTGCAACAAGATTGAAGAACTGATGAAAGCCGTTGGCGTAAATCCTAAGCTTTCGGCAAACGGGGTTACTAAAGAAGCCTTTGACGGCGCTTTGGACAAATTGTGCGATTTGGTTTACAACGATCAATGCACGACGGCAAACCCTCGCCAACCAAGCTTGGAAGAGATTCGCCAGTTGTTGATTGATCAATTCTAAAGATGATTTCCATATAAATACTTCCTTGAAAGGACCGAGTTTTGCTCGGTTCTTTTTTACGTTCCGCGTTATGAAAAAAATAAAGTGTGATTAACCGTTTTCTTCGCGATGAGAGTGCAATTTTTGAAGATGTTATGAAAGCTGTTGCAAGTTTCGAAGTTATGGTATATAATTGGTCTATACCAATATGGACGTGACAGTTTTTTCGAGGAGGAATTCAAAATGAAAGTTATTATTGTTAAAAATGCAGCAGAAGGCGGAAAGAAAGCGTTTGAAATTTTTAAGAAAAAACTTGACGAAGGAGCAACCGTTTTTGGTCTGGCAACTGGTGGCACGCCTGAAACGACCTATCAGGAATTATGCGATAGTGACCTCGATTTTTCGAACTGCATTTCAATAAACCTTGACGAATATGTCGGCTTATCGGCTGATAATCCACAAAGCTACCATTATTACATGAAAAAGCATCTGTTTGAAAAGAAGCCGTTCGCTCATTCATATCTTCCTGACGGCCAAAATGATGATGCAAAAGTCGAATGTGAACGCTACAGCAGGATTATCGCAGAAAATCCGGTTGACTTGCAGCTGCTTGGAATCGGTCGCAACGGACACATCGGGTTTAATGAGCCGGGGTCTGCTTTTGACGGCAAGACGCAAAAGATTCACTTGACGGAATCAACGATCGCGGCAAATTCACGCTACTTCGAAAATGAAAATGACGTTCCGAAGTATGCATATTCGATGGGAATCGGCGAAATCATGCAGGCAAAGACCGTTTTGCTTGAGGCATACGGCAAGGATAAGGCGGACGCAATCAAGAAGATGGTTGAAGGAGAACCGACCGAAGAAGTTCCGGCAAGCGTTCTGCAAAATCATGATGATGCGATCGTTATTGTGGATGAGGATGCGGCAAGCTTGTTAAGGTAAAAGGTGCGAAGACCAGCCGCTCAACAAGGCGGTAGATAAGGAGGGGCGCGAGTGATCAGCGTAAGCGCAGTCACGACGCGGCACGAACTTATCATGAGCCTTGTTGCTGGTCTGAACCCGATTATGAAGGTGTGGAAGCGAGCGGTCATGAGCCCGTACGCAAGCTTTGGGCGACC
>JBHADD010000072.1:0-6220 GCA_041854925.1 Ligilactobacillus sp.
CTGGGACGTTTCCTGTACAAAAAATTGACGGCTGCAAATTAAGGGGGAAAAATGATGCTGAGTTTTGAAAATCCTGCCTTGAAGACGGAAAATCTTCAGGTATATTATGGCGACCATCATGCTTTCTTCGATGGCAACCTTGAATTTGAAAAAAACAAGATTACGGCTTTGATCGGGCCTTCCGGTTGCGGCAAATCCACGTTTTTGCGCAGCTTGAACCGCATGAACGACAAGGTCGCAAGCGTTACCGGCAAAATCTGGTACAGGGGAGTCGACATCAATGCCAAAGACATCAACGTGTACGAAGTCAGAAAACACATCGGCATGGTGTTTCAAAGACCGAATCCGTTTGCCAAATCGATTCGAGAAAACATCACGTATGCATTGAAGGCAAACGGTTTGACCGATAAGGAAGAACTCGACAAACGCGTCGAAGAAAGCCTGAAGCAGGCAGCGCTGTGGGATGAAGTCAAAGATGAGCTTGACAAAAGCGCTTTTGCTCTTTCGGGCGGTCAGGCTCAACGCTTGTGCATTGCAAGATGCTGCGCGATGAAACCGGACATCATGCTGCTTGACGAACCGGCCAGCGCGCTTGATCCGATTTCGACTTCAAAGATTGAAGATACGCTAGAACAGCTGCGCAAAAACTATTCGATCATCATCGTGACGCACAATATGCAACAGGCCTCAAGAATCAGTGACTACACTGCATTTTTCCACCTGGGACGCGTGATTGAGTACGACAAGACGGAAAACATTTTTCAAACGCCGCATGAAAAGCTGACGGAAGACTATGTTTCCGGCAATTTCGGATAGGAGGAAAATAACTGTTGCTAAAAACACGGTAAAATCTAATCAAATATGATATAATGTTTACAGAAAGATAAAACGTGAGGTGAATATTATGTCAATACTAAAACCTAAAGAAATGGCTAAACGCTTAGGAGTAACAGTATTAACTCTGCAACGTTGGGATAATAATGGTACGTTAAAAGCTTATCGTACTCCCACTAATCGAAGATACTATACAGAAGAACAATATTTAGCTTATATCAGTCAGTCAAGTGCTACACAATGAAAAAATGTGGCTTATGCCAGAGTATCAACTAATGGTCAAAAAGATGATTTAAAAAATCAAATTGATTTTATTAGGCAGTTCGCTAATGCCAAAGGCGTTATTCTTAACGAGACTATTACAGATATTGGAAGCGGATTAAATTATAATCGTAAAAAATGGAATAAATTGCTTGAAGAAGTGATGAATAACCAAATTGATACTATTTTCATTACTTATAAAGACAGATTTATCCGCTTTGGATATGACTGGTTCGAGCATTTATGTGAAATGAATGGTGCTAAAATCGTTGTGCTTAATAATGTTGATACTAGCCCAACTCAAGAAATGGTTGACGATATGATAAGCATTGTTCATGTATTCTCTTGTCGTTTATATGGCTTGCGAAAATATAAAAGCATTCTTAAAAATGACAAATCTTTGAACGGTGGTGATGTTTATGATACGAACGCAAAAAGTCAGATTATATCCAAATCAGAAGATGAAAAAGGTTCTTGACGACTTATGCGATTATCGGCGCTATTGTTGGAATCAAGGCTTAGCCCTGTGGAACGATATGTACGATAGTGCCTTAATACTAGAAGATAAGACCCTTAAGCCTAGTGAACGCAAAGTCCGTGATGAATTGGTTGCCAATAAAGAAGATTGGCAATATCAACTTTCAGCACGTTGTTTGCAATTGGCTATCGATGACTTAGGAAAGGCGTGGAAAAACTTTTTTGACAAAGCTATGCCTGACTGGGGCAAACCTAAATTCAAATCCAAGAAAGCACCACGGCAAGGATTTAAGACTGATAGAGCCAAGATTGTCAAAGGCAAACTAAGGTTAGATAAACCCCGAGGTATTACAAACTGGTGCGATATTCGTTTCAAAGGAGCCAAGTCTTTAGATGGTGACTTAAAAGTTGTATCAATCTATCGTGAAAATGGTAAATACTGGGCTAGCTTACCTTTTGAAGCAGATGTGGTCAAAAAAGTCAAGACTAATCAAAAAACGGCAGTTGATCTTAACGTCGGTCACTTTGACTATACAGAAGGTCAAGTCAAAACTTTGCCTCGTAATTTAAGTGCTTTATATAAGCGCATCAAGCATTACCAACGACTATTAGCCAGAAAACGGATGGTAAATGGAAAAAATGCAGTCCAGTCGAACAATTACGCTAAAACGAAAGCCAAGTTACAGCGTGATTATCGACGGGTTGCTAATATCCAACGCGATATTATCCAAAAATTTACTACTAAGCTAGTTACCGATTATGACAAGATAGCGATTGAAGATTTAACTGTGAAACAGATGCAGATGAGTCACGTTGCTTCGAAAGGTTTACATCGGTCATTATTTGGCTATTTCAGACAGGTTTTAGATTATAAATGCCAATGGTACGGCAAAGAATTATTTTTAGCTGACAAATTCTATCTGAGCACGCAAAGATGTTCTCGATGCGGATTCGTCAAGACTGGCGAAGACAAAATTGGGCTTGACGGCAACATGAAACGCAAAACAAAACATAACGAATATATTTGTTATGAATGCGGTGCCATCATGGGCAGAGATGAAAATGCGGTAATGAACTTACTAGCATTAATTTAAAAAACTAACGGGGTGGGCTACACCCTTAAGTTAAAAGAGATAGTCAATGTCGTTACCCTCTAGTTAGGATACGGGAATACTATCGTTGACGTTAACAAATAAAATTAAGAAAGGAAAAACTATATTTCTTTCTCAAATATAATCATTTGCAACTAATGATTATATTTGTTCACGTTTTATATAGCAAGGCACTATGGCAGAAATTATTTCAACAGAAGACGTGCATCTTTATTACGGCAAAAAAGAGGCCTTGCACGGCATCAGCATGAACTTTCATGAAAATGAGATCACGGCCTTGATCGGACCTTCCGGCTGCGGCAAATCGACGTATCTGCGCTGCATCAACCGCATGAACGATCTGCTCGAGGACGTGACGATTACCGGAAGCTTTACTTTTGAAAATCAAGACATCTATGCGCCAAACGTCGATGTCGTCGATCTGCGCAAAAAAGTCGGCATGGTGTTCCAACAGCCGAATCCGTTTCCTTTTTCGGTCTATGACAACGTGGCATACGGTTTGCGGCTTGGCAAAAGGCAGCCAAAAGACTTTATCGATCAGCGCGTCGAAGAAAGCCTGAAGCAGGCGGCCGTCTGGGATGAAGTCAAAGACGATCTGCACAAGAGCGCGTTGGCGTTTTCTGGCGGTCAGCAGCAAAGAATCTGCATCGCGCGCGTGCTTGCGGTCCATCCGAAAGTCATTTTGATGGATGAGCCGACCAGTGCCCTGGATCCGATTTCCAGCTCCAAGATTGAAGATACGCTGCTGAAACTTAAAAATGATTATTCGATCATCATCGTGACGCACAACATGCAGCAGGCTTCGCGAATTTCGGACAGGACGGCTTTGCTTTTGAACGGTGATCTGATCGAGTACGATCGCACGGAAGAAATGTTTCTTCGACCAAAGGAAAAAATTACGGATGACTATTTGAACGGTCGCTTCGGATAAGGGGGAATTTTTGATGCATGAAATATTTTATGATGAGTTGAGAAAACTCAACGTTCGTTTTATGGAAATGGGCATCAACGTCAGCGAACAGATTTATCGTTCGACCAAAGCCTTCATCGAACATGACAAGGAGCTCGCAAACGAGGTCGTAAGCGATGATCAGGAAATCAACGGCGGCGAAATGCAGCTTGAAAACCAGGCTTTGAAGCTGATTGCCTTGCAACAGCCGGTCGCAAGCGATTTTCGCACGATCGTCAGCGTTTTGAAAGCCAGCTCCGATCTTGAACGCATTGGTGACCATGCCGTCAGCATTGCCAAGGAAACGATTCTTGTCAAAGGAAATCCGCGCGTGCCGCAGATTGAAGAAAAAATCTCGGCGATGACGGCAGATATCAGAAAGATGCTCGAACAAGTGCTTGATGCCTATGTCAAAGCAGATGAAAAAAGCGCCAGAAACATTGCGCAAGAAGACAAGAAGATTGATGAGCAGTACAAAGTCTGCCGCGATCTGATCGTCAAGGAGATGCAGCATGAAACAAAGACGGCCGTTGCAACATCAAGCTATCTGCTGGTTGCCGGACTGCTTGAACGCATTGGTGATCATATCGTGAATTTGTCGGAATGGATCGTCTACAGCAAAAACGGTCATCTGGTTGAATTAAACGACAAACAGTAGTTTTGAATACCCGAAAAAAGCTCGCGACACCCCTAGGTCGCGAGCTTTTAGTCTGCTTCGATTTTTTTGATGACTTTGGCAGGATTGCCGACTGCAATCACGTTTTCCGGAATGTTTGCCGTGACGACCGAACCTGCTCCGATGATGCTGTTTTTGCCGATCGTGACTCCGCCCCAGACGGTCACGTTTCCGCCGAGCCAGACGCCGTCTTCGATCACGACCGGTTTGGCGTAGCGTTTTTTTTGTCTTCTGAGTTCTTTGTCTTTCGGGCAGAATTCAGTGAAGATGCCTGTTCTCGGCGCAATGTTGACGTTGCTTCCGATTGTGATTTCCGCCATGTCCTGAAGCGTCACGTCATGGTTCAAAAACACCTCATCGCCAAGTTCGATCTTTGAGCCCAGAAAACAGCGGAAATTCGGTTCGACGTAGGGATCTTTGCCGACTTTTTTGAGGAGCGCGTTAAGCAATGCTTCATCGTAAAAATTCTTTTGATTGACTTTTTCGTTGTATTCAACGCACAATTTTTGTGCTTTTTGCTTTGCTTGGATGATTTTTTCATCCGTAAGGCTGTAGTAATTCTCCATAATTATCACCTCAAATTATATTCTAGCAAAAAAACTGTTATAATCAAAAAAGAGGAATTTGCAATGGATCTGAACAGACGACATAAATTAACCAAAGAAGAAACAGAACGCGTCAAAAAGATTACGAACAGCGGCCGTCTCTACTATGACTACGATCCGCTGATCGAAAGCGCAAGAAACTTTGCCTATGAGACGTGTCGACGCTATAACCGCCATGAAACGGACATTGACGGATTAAGGTCCCTGTTTGAAAAGCTGGGCAAAAATCCAAGCATCGCTGATGGGTTCATCACCGAATTCGGCTTTAATCTGAGCATCGGCGACGACTTTGAGGCCGGCTGCGGTTTAAAAATCATTGACTGCAACGAGGTTTCGATTGGAAACAACGTCACCATCGGAGAAAACGTCGGAATCTACACGAGCAATCATGCCAAAGATCCCAAGCTGCGTTGCGACCACTGGTGCAGTGAGCTTCCGATCAGAATCGGAAACAACGTTGTGATCGAAAGCAACTCGGTCGTTTTGCCGGGGACGATTATCGGAGACGATGCATGGATCAGGCCGGGAAGCGTCGTTTTGGGCAGAATTGAAGCAGAAAGCATTTGTGCGGGCGATCCCGCAAGAAGGGAAAGTAAATGAAACAACTGATTTTGGCTGAAAAGCCGAGCGTTGCCAGAGATTTGAGCCAAATTCTCGGAGCAACGGAAAAACATAAGGATTACTTTGAAGGAAAGGATGTAATCGTCACTTGGGCATTGGGGCACCTGCTCGGACTCAAAATGCCTGAAGATCTGAACAAGGATTGGCAAAAATGGCAGCTTGAGACTTTGCCGATGCTTCCGAAGTTAATCGGAACGAAGCCTTTGCCAAAAACGAGGCACCAGCTGCAGGCAATCGAACGCCTATCGAAGAGATCGGACGTCAAAGAAGCCGTGATCGCAACGGATGCGGGAAGAGAAGGCGAGCTTGTGGCACGCTGGATTCTGCAGTACGTCAGGTTCAACAAGCCGGTCAAGCGTTTGTGGATCTCTTCTCAGACGACAAAAGCCGTCAAGGAAGGGTTTGCCAAGCTGAAACCTGCTTCTGATTATGATGACCTGTATCAATCGGCATTGGCGCGCGCAACTGCAGACTGGCTTGTCGGCCTCAACGTAACTCGTGCCTTGACCGTGAAATATCAGGACAATTTGTCGGCCGGGCGCGTGCAGACGCCGACTTTGGCCTTGGTTTTGAAGCAGGAAGACAAAATTTCAAGCTTCATTCCGCAAAAATACTATCAGATTGCGTTGAACGCATCGAATCAAAAGGCACTGATGGAACAAAAGAATCCTTATGGCTTAAAGAC
>JBHADD010000073.1:0-10030 GCA_041854925.1 Ligilactobacillus sp.
GAATTGGTCATTTCCAACTAAATCTGAGTCGTCAAAAACAGTATATCGCTGTTTAGACGTTTGACTTTCAACAACAATATCTCTCGTAAATTCATAATTTTTTATTGTAATTACTTTATACATCGATATCATCCTTTTTCATTAAGTATCTATCATCTAATCAGCGTTATCTTCAGAAACCGATCCAAAACAGATACACGTTTTTAAATTTTATAAATGCCTTAACAGCGGGTTTTTATCTCCCTAATTTTTACACTCTCAGCGGTTCGCCACTTGCCAATCGATCGTCGCCTCGCTCCTCTCTTGGATGGCTATCGCATGGAGCGTTTCTAAGCTTCACATGGCTCGGTTGTTCCACGAAAAACATACTCACCCCCTATTGTACAAGGAAACGCACCTTTTCCCTTAAAATCCAGTGGTTCGAGCCTGTGAGAACCATGAATTGTCCTATAATTTGTATAGGTAAACAGGATAAAGCTCTGTTCCTTAAACTTCATTTTTCATGTTATCCCTACAAACTGAAATTTCTATTTGCGTTGCCATGTCATTACATAATCTTTTTCTCCGGTAGCCTCATCTAAGCCACTATGCTGAATCTTAAATCCTTCTCTCTTATAAAAAGATATTGCCCGTGCGTTCTTCTGGTATACGTTCAAGTGCAACTTATTCCTTTTAGCCTTTGCATAATTCAGCAGAATTTTACCTATACCCCGCGATTGTATTTCACCAGAAAAAAAATGCCCTCAACATATTCATCATTTAACCCTATAAAACCCTGTATTTCTGTATCATACTCATACACATAAACCTCTGCTAGCAACAACGCTTCTTTTACTGATTTGAAATTGCTTTTCCAGTATTCGGCGGGGATAAAATTATGTGCCTTTATATTTGTATCCAACCATATATCTGCAACTTTATTTATATCATCCCTTTGAAATTCTCTAATCATAACGGTGACTCTTCATAAACTTGAAGTTATAGTTTTCCTTACTTCTATAAATCTTCATCTTCTTCATCTTCTTTATCTTTTTTTCGTTTACTGCTACGTGAACTATCTATTCCTGCTCCAACGGCTACACCGATAGCAATTCCCAAAGGAAGATTATCTAAGGCAGTTCCAAATACAACACCTAAACATAAACCAATTGCCATATACATAATGACACCTCCATAAATTCCGATTTGTTGCTCTCATGATATCATATTTTTTCTTCAATTACCTCCACATAATTTTAATACACTGCCTGTCGGCTTGCTTCTGTAACCAGCATCCGGTTGATCCTCTCCTGCATTGTTTCCTTTGCATCTTCATTGAAATGATAACGGACAACATAGACTGTCTGCCCGATTTTCTTTGTAAATGTGTTACCCTCTGTTTTTGTATTCATCATTTTTTCCTTTCCTTTTGAATCCCCGGTAAAGAGTCATTCCATTGGTCTATGTCAGGACACCATTTTTTAAATCAGTTCCAAAATAGGCACTTCCAGTTTCGTAGGCTACCTATATATAGCCTTTTCATTTTTGATCGCAAAAAGCCTTGTGATCACAGCACTTTTTTAACGTAAAAAGCGTTTTAATATGATGCAGACAACAAGAAGCGTACCTAATAAATATCATTGTCTATCACTTCTGTTTTATCTGCAGATATCTCTCTGGTTAATGCCTAATATTCTTCATTTTACAACCGCCCTTTACAAAATAAGCTTCAATAGACTTTTTAATCAATTTGGAGCTCCAATTCTCTAAAATTGAGTGATTAAGAAGTCTCTTCAAACTTACTACACCAGAAACCGATAAGACTATTCACCACCGTTTCATGATAAAATTGTCAAATTCATTTTTTACAAAAAAACAGACTTAGTTGTTACTTTATTTCTTTAATATTACACAATTATTAAAAATGGGATTTTAAGATGAAAAAATACTGACAAAACACTTAAAAAGAATTATATTATATTCGTGACATTCAAGTCACGACAGGAATATTTATAAGGGGGCATTATCATGACTCAAAATGAAGATGAAGCAACGAAAGAATTGCTTCGACGATTTAAGGAGTACCATTGCGAGGACTCATTGGCAGAGCTGTTTGCAAAATACAAGCCGTTGGTTATTAGGGCGATCAATTCGTTTCATTTCAGAACTTTGGATCGGGACGATTTGCTTCAAGAGGCTTATATTATCTGTTGCTCTACGGCTCTCAGCTACAATCAGACAACGACGAAAGCAACTTACGGCTGCTATTTCAAGGCTAGCTTGTATAATCGGCTGACGACGTTGAAGCGTGAAGAAACGGCTAATAAACGCATGGGAAACGTGCTGGCAGTTCCGCTCGATTCAATCTGCGGCGATGACGATTCATTTATCTCTGAAAATACTTTCAGCGAACTTGAAGCCAAAATTGCGCTTGAGCAAGTAATGGCCAAAATGCCCAGGCAAATTAACGTCTTTGGAAAGTAGCGTTTTGGTTGATTGGCTGAATACGATCTCAGTTAAAGAAACAGCAAGAAATTTAGGGATTTCCGATCAAAAGACGTATAATGCCTTGAACCGCTGCCGTAAGAAACTGTCCTCGCTTGTGGACTGGTAGCTTTTAGCTTCCTGCATCGAATAATGCTAAAGGAGTCTTGAAGAAATTTAAGGCTCTTTTTGTTTGCTGAAAAATTCAGAGTTAATTGAGCCTTTCAATTTTTGATTTCACTTTGCGTCACATCCCTAAATTTTCGCAACAAAAAAAGCAATCAGGACCAAACCTCTTAAGTCCTGATTGCAAAATGATGTTAATGTCTTATGCCGAACATGTCGCTTATTCGGCATGGGCAGCCGCTTTGCAAGCCTCATTGACTTTTTCAGCTGCCATGCGCCCTTCGTGGATGCCCCAAATTACAAGGCTCGGTCCACGGCGAGCATCGCCTGCGACGTAAACTTTTTCGTCATTTGTCGTATAATCGTCGTTAACCTCAGTTACGCCGAATTCATCCAAGAATTGCTTTTGTGCTCCCGTAAAGCCCATTGCCAAAAGCACAAGATCAACCGGATGCTTTTCTTCAGTTCCCGGAACAGGCTTGAAAAGTTGCGCATGACATGTCGTCACGCTTGAAACGTGCCCATCGACGCCTTCAAAACCAACTGCCGTGGTTTCATACTGAGTCAAGACGCCTTCAAATAATTCGTTGGCTTCCTCTTGACCGTATCCTGTCTTGGCAACGCGTGGCCATTGCGGCCACGGATTATCAGCCGGACGTTTTGAAGGCGGACGCCGAGTAATTTCAAGCTGCTTGACATCTGCTGCACCTTGTCTGATAGCCGTTGCAATGCAGTCGTTACCCGTATCGCCACCACCGATGACCATGACTTTTTTGCCTTCAAGTTCCTTGCTTGCCTTGGTGCCGTTTTTCAGAACGCTCTTTGTCGCATCCGTCAAATAGTCGACCGCAAGACGAACGCCTTCCAATTCGCGTCCAGGAACGTTCAGATCACGTGCTTGTCGAGCTCCGATCGCAAGAACGATCCGTTGGTATTCTCGCTTCAACTCATCTCCTGAGACGTCAATACCGACTTCCGTATTCAAAACGAATTTGACTCCGACTTCTTCCATAATTTTGACGCGTCGAGCAACGATTTCCTTAGGCAATTTCATATTCGGAATACCGTACATCGTCAACCCGCCCGGATGATCGTCGCGCTCATAAACGGTCACGTCATAACCAAGCTGGTTCAACCGCCATGCGCAAGCCAAGCCGGCCGGCCCGCTTCCGACGACGGCCACCTTGATTCCGTTGCGATGCAAAGGAATCCCGCTTTCCTTGACCCATCCGTTCGCATAAGCCGTTTCAATAATATAGCGTTCATTGTTTCTGATTGTGATGCCCTTGCCGTTTAAAGCCTCGTTACAGGCAACTTCACAAGGAGCCGGACAAACAAGACCGGTAAATTCCGGAAGTGGATTTGTCAGAGTCAGTCGCTCAAATGCATGCTTGTCTTCTTCACGATAGATCAGATCGTTCCACTCAGGAATCAGATTATCATTCGGACAACCGCTGACAGCGCGACCGCCTGAGTAAAATTGTCCCGCATGACAGTGGGGAACGCCGCAATTCATGCAGCGTGCTGCTTGTTTTCTGCGTTCTTCGACAGAAAGAACGTTTTCCATCTCTTCAAAATCTTTGATACGTTCAGCAACCGGTCGAATCGGATTGTTGACACGCGGATATTTCATAAAACCAAATGGATCTGCCATAATTCAATTCTCCTTTTCTACTTAGATGCCGTAATAATATCGAAAGCCTTTTGTTCAAGTTGATCCTTAGGCGTGCCCTTCTTGGCGCACTCTGCCATGATCTCATTAATATGACGATATTCCTTAGGATAGACCTTGACAAAGTTTTCTTGTTCTTTCCTCCAGTTGTTCAACAAGCTCTTTGCCTTTTCAGAACCGGTAAACTTCACATGTTTTTCCAAAATTTCCTTTAAGACCGAATCATTGCCTTTTTCATTAAGCTTGAACAACTCAATCATATCCATGTTGCAGTTGTCCTTAAGCTTCTTTTCCGGATCGTAAACGTAGGCAACTCCACCGGACATCCCAGCACCAAAGTTGCAGCCTGTTGAACCAAGAACGACTGCAATGCCACCGGTCATGTATTCGCATCCATGATCCCCGATTCCTTCAGCAACGACTGTCGCACCGGAATTGCGAACGCAGAAACGTTCTCCGGTTCGACCGTTGAAGTACGCTTCACCGCCAGTAGCGCCAAAGCAGGCAACGTTGCCGACGATCGGAGCATTGCTGTAAATCTTCTTTGCCTTTGCAGGCGCCTGGACGATCAAGCGTCCGCCGCTCAATCCTTTGCCGACATAATCGTTCGCTTCACCGATGAGTTTGAGTTCCAAACCTTGCGGAATAAATGCACCGAAACTTTGACCGGCAACGCCCGTATATTCAAATTTAAGATGTCCTGCAGGAAGGCCATTGTTGCCGAAACGCTCGGCAATCCATCCACCGATTCTTGTCCCGGCAGCACGATGAATATTGTTGATTGAAGACTTGAGCAAAACAGTCTTCTTTTCTTGGATCGCGCTTTCGGCAAAGGCATTAAGATCAGGCCACTCTGACTTTGGAGCAAACGGATCTTTCGACTTGCGAGAAATCCCGATCGATGTTCCAAGCAAACGTTCAAAGTCAAGCGATTTTGCCTTGCCCTTAGCAACAAAACGCGGTTTCAAGTGTTCCGTATGTCCGACAAGCTCATCAACCGTACGATATCCGAGTTCAGCCATTTCTTCACGAAGATCTTCCGCCAAGAAACGCATGCAATTCTTGATATCTTCAGGTTTTCCGTTAAAGAATTTGCGCAAGCGAGGATCTTGCGTGGCAACGCCCGTTGGGCAGGTATTCTTGCTGCAGACGCGCATCATGATGCAGCCAATTGAAACCAACACAAGCGAACCAAAACTGAATTCTTCGGCCCCGAGCATGATCGCAACAGCAATGTCGCGACCCGTCATAAGCTTGCCATCCGTTTCAATCGTCGTGCGCTGACGCAGATTGTTCAATGCAAGCGTCTGATGAGCCTCCGAAATGCCCATTTCCCACGGAAGACCGGCATCACGCACGGAAATCCGCGGAGCAGCACCTGTACCGCCGTCATAACCTGAAATAACGACCTTGTCAGCACCACATTTGACAACACCCGTTGCAATCGTGCCAACGCCTGTGCTTGATACGAGCTTGACGGAAACGGCAGCGCTAGGATTGATCTGTTTCAAATCATAAATAAGCTGTTTCAAATCTTCAATCGAATAGATGTCATGATGAGGCGGAGGAGAAATCAAACGAACGCCAGGAACGGATCCACGAACCTCAGCAACCCAAGGGAAGTTTTTGACACCAGGAAGTTGCCCGCCTTCACCAGGCTTGGCACCTTGTGCAACTTTGATCTGGATTTCTTCAGCACTCATCAAATATTCCGCATTAACGCCGAAACGTGCTGATGCGACCTGCTTGATGCGACTGTTGATATCGCGTCCGTCAGGCTGTTTCTTGAAACGATAACGATTTTCGCCGCCTTCACCGCAGTTGCTCTTTGCGCCAAGCTCGTTCATGGCTTGAGCAATGCACTCATGTGCTTCTTTCGAAAGCGCACCAAAACTCATGGCTCCGGCCTTGAAACGCTTGACGATTTGGCTGACTGGTTCAACTTCGCTCAAAGGAACGGGATCTCGATCTGATTCGATATTCCACATCGCTCTGAGAGTGGAAGGATGTTTCAATTCCTCATCGCGCATCAATTTTGCGTATTCTTTGTAAAGCTTATAGTCGCCTGTCTTGACCGCTTGTTGGAATTTATACATCGTCATCGGATTGAACATGTGATGTTCGCCTTCAAAACGATACTTGAAACTGCCATCCGTTGGAAGAGCATCATTCGCTTTTTCGCCAAATGCGACTTTGTATCGTTCAAGATATTCTTCTTCAATTTGATCAAGAGTCAGACCGCCGATACGTGAAACCGTACCAGTAAAGTATTCGTCAACGACTTCTTTTGAAATACCGACAGCTTCGAACAATTGGGCACCCTGATAGCCAACGATCGTCGAAATACCCATACGGCTCATAATTTTAATGATTCCTTTTTCAGCAGCCAAACGATAAGCTTCTTTCTTATCGGAAAGGTCATAATAATCAAGCGTTGCGTATACGCCGTAAGGATGAATCGCAGAAGCACCGTATCCCAACAACGTTGCATAATGATGCACTTCGCATGCTTCGCAAGTATCAGCAACAATTGACACCAAACCGCGTTTTCCTTTGCGAACAAGGTAATTATTCAAGCCGGAAACCGCCAGAAGAACCGGAATAACCAAATCATCACGCGTTGCACCGCGATCCGTAACAATCAAAACGTTGCAACCGGAATCAACCTTGCTTTCAGCATCACGGAACAAGTCTTCAAGCGCTTGTTGCAGTCTGTGAGGGCGTTCGACATTGCTGTAGCATAATGAGACCTCTCCCGTCTTAAATCCGTCCTTGCCGTTTAGATGACGCAATCTTTCAAATTCTCCGTCCACGAGCATTGGGGAATCGAGCTTGATTTTCTTGGCATTTTCCGGAACGTCTTTGCAAATGTCTCCGTCAGCCCCCAAATACATTTCAGTACCGATCATCTGTTTTTCACGAATAGCATCGATTGGAGGATTCGTGACTTGAGCAAATTGTTGCTTGAAGTAAGTAAACAATGACTGCGGCTTTTCGCTCAAAACAGCCAACGGTGAATCAAATCCCATTGAAATAACGGGAACTTCACCGTTTTGAGCCATCGGAATGATGGAATCGCGAATAATATCTTCCGTATACCCATGACGACGCCAAAGAGTCTTCAACGCATGCTTGGAAAGATGCTCAACAATATCTGCTTCTGGCAATTCATTGAGCTTGACCTGTTCGTTTTCGAGCCATTCGCCATACGGATGCTGCGTTGAATAGTATTCCTTGACTTCTTTGGTATTGTAAAAACGGCCTTTGGAAGTATCAACCAAGATCATTTCACCTGGACCCAAGATGCCTTTTTCAAGGATATCTTCAGGTGCAACATCGTAAACGCCGGATTCGGAAGCCGTAATCAAAAAGTTTCCTTTTACCAAACTGTATCGTGAAGGACGCAGACCGTTTCGATCCAAAACAGCGCCAACCTGCGTACCATCAGTGAAGCAAAGAGCTGCCGGGCCATCCCAAGGAGCAATAAATGACGAGTTGTATTCGTCAAAATCTCTTTCTGCCTTCGGAAGATTCATCTTATCGCTCCAAGCTTCCGGCATCATCATCAGAAGAGCCTGCGGAATATCACGACCATTGCGATACAAATATTCCATGCAATTTTCCAATTTGGCAGAATCGGAGTCTTCTTCATTGTAGACTTCGATATTATGACTCTTCATCCAATTCTCAGCACGCTTCAAAGTGTTGATTTCACCGTTATGAGCAATAAAACGGAAAGGTTGTGCACGACTCCAGCTAGGGAACGTATTGGTCGAAAAACGAGAGTGAGTCAGCGCAATCGCAGAGCACATGTCAGGGTCATGCAAATCAGGATAGAATTGACCGACTTGATAAGCATGAAGCATTCCCTTGTAGCACAAAGTCTTGCTTGAAAGGCTGACAATCGCAAATTCATTTGAGGAATATGTCTTCTCGAGGTGACGTCTCAAATGATACAGGCGATCCTCAAAAGGACGTCCGGCTTCAGTATCCGCCGGGCGCTGAATAATGACTTGTGCAAATCCAGGCATGGCCTTTTGTGCAGTAGGGCCGCAATTTTCATAAACATACGGAACGTTTCTCGTTGCCAAGACCTTAAATCCTGATGCCGTAATTTCTGCTGTAACGGAGCCAAGCATGGCATTTTTTTCTTGTTCTTTTTGCGGCAAGAAAAACATGCCGACAGCATAATCTCCTAGGCTCGGAAGCGTAAACTCTTGTTCTTCAGCATATTTTTGAAAAAACTTGTCAGGCATAGCAAATAAAATACCAGCGCCATCACCAGTATCAGGTTCTGAGCCAGTACCGCCGCGATGATTCATTCGACTAAGCATGACGAGTGCTCGTTCAATGAGTTCATGGCTCGGCTTACCGTCGATCTGGGTAATAAAACCCATGCCGCAAGCATCATGCTCATAGCCATGACAGTACATTGTTTTGCTTTCTTCGGTCATTTCAATCCCCCACCTCGTGCAAATTCAAAGAAAAGCTTTCTTAAATTAAATCTTTCTAACTTGTATCTAATTTAAGCTAATAAACCCTAAAAATCAAGGCTTTTTCTTTAAATGTTCGCATATAGCCTAATATAAAGCCATTTAAAATGAATGTAAGCGTTTCGAAAAGAATCAAAAAAAGACCCTAATTGAGAAATTTTCTCAATTAGGGTGTGGCAAATAAAGTCTCCTTAAATATATGAAGTTCTACCAACTAATTCATTTGATATAAAAAGAATTACGCGAAATTATCCTTATATAGTTAAGCATCATCCATATACAAGCTATTCATTTTTTCTAAACTACAATATGCTGCTTGTTTAAGCAGCAACAAATTGCAAGTGTATTTTGCAGCAAACTCCACCGCTGCTGACCGCTATGAAACCTTTTGAGCTATCCCGCACCAGAGAATAAAAAAAGGATTGAAACTTCCTTCAATCCTCTCTTCTTCGCATAGCAACTTCCTACCCTCACAGGGGGCGATCCCCCAACTACTATCGGCGTTACGAAGCTTGACTTCTGTGTTCGAAATGGGAACAGGTATATCCTTCGCACCATAATCACTACACTATATTAATTTTTTTCATACCATGTCTCAGGGTACAAAAAAAGCGGAAGACGGGATTCGAACCCGCGACCCCCACCATGGCAAGGTGATGTTCTACCACTGAACTACTTCCGCATAACGCATGACAACGTCCTACCCTCACAGGGGGCGATCCCCCAACTACTCTCGGCGCTATGGAGCTTGACTTCTGTGTTCGAAATGGGAACAGGTATATCCTCCATGCCATCGTCACCACACTATTTTCCTTGAGAAAACCTTGTTCTCTCAAAACTAGACAATATTCATTTCTCTTTCCAAGAACCTGCGTTTTTTTGGTTAAGTCCTCGACCGATTAGTAATGGTCCGCTCCATGCGTCGCCGCACTTCCACTTCCATCCTATCTACCTGATCATCTCTCAGGGGTCTTAACTCCATAAAGGAGTGGGAAATCTTATCTCGAGGTGAGTTTCGCACTTAGATGCTTTCAGCGTTTATCTCATCCATACATAGCTACCCAGCGATGCCCTTGGCAGAACAACTGGTACACCAGCGGTATGTCCATCCCGGTCCTCTCGTACTAAGGACAGATCCTCTCAAATTTCCTGCGCCCGCGACGGATAGGGACCGAACTGTCTCACGACGTTCTGAACCCAGCTCGCGTACCGCTTTAATGGGCGAACAGCCCAACCCTTGGGACCGACTACAGCCCCAGGATGCGATGAGCCGACA
>JBHADD010000074.1:0-3695 GCA_041854925.1 Ligilactobacillus sp.
CTTTGCTATTTACAAAATCGGCATCGGATTGGGACTTTCAGATTTTAAAAGCGTCTCGGCACACGTCATGAATCTTTACTTTGAATCTGCTGGAACCATTTTGACCTTGATTACGCTCGGAAAAACGCTTGAGGCAAAAGCCAAGGGCAAAACAACGGATGCCATTTCAAAGCTTTTGAATCTGGCACCTAAAACGGCCAGAGTGCTGCGTGATAATCAGGAAAAGAACGTTCCGGTAGAAGAAGTCAGAAAAGATGACGTCGTAATCATCAAAGCCGGCGAAAGCATCCCTGTTGACGGCGTCATCATCTCTGGCAGCGCATCAATCGACGAATCGGCTCTAACGGGCGAGAGTCTGCCGATCGATAAAAAAGAGGGCGACAAAGCAATCGGTGCCACGATCAATAAAAGCGGCTATTTCAAAATGAGAGTCACCAAAACAGGCGATGAGACCGTCCTTGCTCAGATCGTCAAACTTGTCGATGATGCAACAAGTTCCAAAGCACCAATCGCTAATCTGGCCGATCGCGTCAGCGGCGTTTTCGTTCCGATCGTAATCGGCATTGCTTTTATTGCTGCCATTGTTTGGCTGTTACTTGGTTCAACATTTGAATTCGCGCTTTCAACCGGAATTTCCGTCCTTGTCATCAGTTGTCCGTGCGCTCTCGGACTGGCAACGCCGACGGCCATCATGGTCGGAACCGGCCAAGGGGCAATAAACGGAATCTTGTTCAAGTCCGCCAAGGCACTTGAAACGACGCATGAGCTGCAAACGATCGTTTTTGACAAAACGGGAACGATTACGGAAGGTAAACCGGTTGTCACCGATGTCTTCCCTTTGCAAAATGCAAAAAACGATTTGCTGCAAATTGCGGCTTCGCTTGAATCATTGTCCGAACACCCTTTGGCTCAAGCAATTATGACTTCTGCAAAAGAAAAAAATCTTCCTTTCCTTGAGGTCGAAAAATTCACGCAGGTTGCAGGACGGGGGATTCGTGGTATCATCGATGGCAAGGAGATTCTTGCCGGAAATTTGAAAATGATGAATGAAAATCAGATTGAAACAACGGAAACGGATTTTCTCGACAACAGTGTAAACGATGGGAAAACAACGCTTTACTTCGCCCGAGACAATCGTCTCATCGGCATCATCTGCGTTGCTGACGTTATTAAAGACACGAGCAAGGAAGCGATTGAGGAACTCAATCAAATGGGCCTTCAAACGATCATGCTGACCGGCGACAACGAAACGACCGCAAAAACCATCGCTGAAAAAGCCGGCATCAGACACATCATTGCGGAAGTCCTGCCTGTTGACAAAGAACATGAGATTCAAAAGCTGCAAAAACAAGGACAAAAAGTCGCCATGGTCGGTGACGGAATCAACGATGCACCTGCCCTTGCAAGAGCAGACGTCGGAATTGCCATCGGAGCAGGAACCGACATTGCCATTGATTCAGCCGACGTTGTTTTAATGAAAAGCCAGCTCACTGAAGTTTCGACCGCTATCAAGCTCAGCAAGTCAACCGTTAAAAACATCAAAGAAAATCTTTTTTGGGCATTCATCTACAACATTATCGGAATTCCGATTGCTGCAGGAATCTTCTACCCTGCATTCGGATTTAAACTCAGTCCGATGATCGGTGCTCTTGCAATGAGTTTCAGTTCCGTCTTTGTCGTTACAAATGCTTTGCGGCTGCGCTTTTTCAACGCAAAGCACTCTAATCATAAAAATTAATCCAGGAGGAATCAACAATGGAAAAAACATTTACAGTAAAAGGCATGACATGCATGAATTGTGCAAATCACGTCAAAGAAGCATTATTGAAAGTTGACGGGGTAACATCTGCCAAGGTTGACCTTGAACAAAAAAAGGCAACGATCGAAGCCGATTCGACCGTAACGGACAAGGCATTGAAAAATGCGGTTTCAGAGGCGGGCTATAAGGCCAAGTTCGGTTTCTTCAAATAGCTGATGAACCGTGCCTAAATTTAAAGCCCTGGATGATTTGCGATTAATTACAAATCTCATCCGGGGCTTTTGCGTGTGCAGGACAATCTTATGTTATGACAGAAATCTGTTCCCATTTATCAAAACGTTAAAAAGGAATGAGAGCTTGACCAGTTTACGGGCAGATTTCAAAAATTGATGTTTTGCCCGTAACCGCGTCTTTTTCAACCTGAAAATATTTTTGAAAAACATGAAAACAGCCAAGTGTCCCCAATCCGGACACTTGGCTGTTTTTCATTAATCGTCTTATTTTGTGAAGCCGTACTTCTTGTTGAAACGATCCACGCGACCGTCTGCTTGCGTAAACTTTTGCTTACCTGTGTAGAACGGATGTGAATCACAAGAGATTTCGACACGAATCAATGGGTATGTTTTACCATCTTCCCATTCGATCGTTTCTGAAGATGTCTTCGTAGAACCTGACAAGAACTTGTATCCTGTTGCAGAATCCAAGAAAACAACTTCATGATAATCTGGATGAATTCCTTGTTTCATTATAATTTCGCTCCTTTGCCCTGAACCATTTGCTGGATCAGAGTTATTCTGTGCTATCGCAACATACTTCATAATAACATGAAACTTCAAGTCATGCAATCATCTTTTTCTGATTTTTTTGCTCGGCTGTTTCGTTTTTGAAAAATTCTCGACCTTTTGGCAAAATTCAGCATTGTCTTTCGTCTGCTTGAAGACTTTTAAAATATCATTCGTGAAACGAACGGTATCGCTTGTTGAAATTTTGCGAAGCTTCCAAACTACTTCAAGTTCTTCTTTGTTCAACAAAAGTTCTTCTTTTCTCGTGCCAGACTTCTTGATGTCAACAGCCGGAAAAATTCGGCGTTCGGCCAAATCACGATTCAATTGAAGCTCTTGATTGCCTGTTCCTTTAAATTCTTCAAATATAATGTCATCCTGCCTGCTGCCCGTTTCAACCAAAGCCGTTGCAATAATCGTCAGACTTCCGCCTTCACGGACGTTTCGTGCCGATCCAAAAAATTTCTTCGGACGATACAAAGCCGTAGGATCCAGGCCACCAGACAAGGTTTTACCGCTTGAAGGAATCACGAGATTATATGCACGCGCAAGCCTGGTCAACGAATCAAGCAAAATTACGACGTCCTGCTTATCCTCGACCAATCGCATCGCACGCTCAAGAACCATTTCTGAAATGTGAACATGACTTTCCGGTCTCTGATCAAAGGTCGAATAAACGACTTCACCGTTCGGATTGATTGATGAAACGTAATCTTCCAAATCGGTAACTTCCTCGGGACGCTCATCAATTAAAAGAACAATCAGTTTCGCATCTTTTGCATTCCTTGAAATTCCGGCTGCAATATTCTTCAAAAAAGTAGTCTTTCCGGCCTTAGGGGGTGCAACAATCATTCCTCTTTGACCAAATCCGATCGGTGCAAAGAGATCAATCAATCTTGTCGACAAATCTTTGGGATTATTTTCAAGAACCAGTTTTCTATCAGGATAAATTGCCGTCAAAGCAGGGAAATGAGGTCTTCCCTTGGCTTCATCCGGATCTTTTCCGTTGACCGCATCAATATACATCATACCGTAACGATCATTATTGGAACCCTTGCGCGGCGGTCTGACTCTTCCAGCCACTTCATCGCCGTTTCTCAGACCAAAGCGCTTGATTTGCGATGCCGACAAGTAGATGTCTTCTTTTGAAGGAC
>JBHADD010000075.1:0-9259 GCA_041854925.1 Ligilactobacillus sp.
ATAAAAAAATATGTGCAGTCAGTCTGGCTCGCTTTCGGAGCGAAGGTTTTCGTTCTGAAGCGATAAGTCTTGGAGCAAGCCGAGTCTATGACTTGCTGGCAATGATAAATGACGGGCACGAAAATCAGATGAAACTGAGATTTATGCGCGAAATTTTCAGTAAAATTCCTTTAGAAGAATTCCATCGTAAAATCAATGCGTTGAATAAAATCGGAGAGCGTTACGATTTATACGCGACCGAGACGGGAATCAAGCAAAAGGCTGCCTTTTTTATCGAAAATTCCGAAAGAACCTTAATGGATGAACCGACAACCGAAGAATATACATTGCTTAAAAAAGTTGAAAGCGAATTTGATGCGATTGCCTATTCTCGTTATGATGATGCCAGAAAATATGCAACACGATTGTTAAAAAAACACGCTTTTATCGAAGCATACCGATTGCGTGCTCAAGCATATGAAGCCAGAGACGAATTTAAGCTTGCGTTCGACGATTATTGCGTTGAAGCGTTGCTTAGGGCATTCAGATATCAAAAATTAAGAACAGGGGATGATGTCAAGCTTTTGGAATTTTGTCAAAAAGTTGCAATCAATGTCGCTCTTGAGTACATCATCGCTTACAATCATTACGCGTGGACGGTCGACATGAGCAAAGCGTTTGCGTATGCGGTCAAAGTTTCAAAAGCCAGCGTTTCAGGAAAAGCGCTTTTGATGCGCGAATACCCGAATGAAGCTTCTTCAGATGAGTTGGAAAAATGCGAGAAAATGCTTAAGGACAAGGAATTCATGGGAAACATTCAGCAGTTGGGAATTGATTTGATTGAAAGATACTTGATACCGCGGTTTTCAAGGTCAAATTACGGAAAACTCCCGGATAATTTTAAAAATGAACTGGCATTGACGATCAGCGATGTCGAATATTGGGAAGCGTTTGAGGCATTGGAGAAAATGCTGGAAATTCTTGGAAAAAACAACTGATATGTTTGCTGCTCGGCTATTTGTTAAAATGGCCGGGCTTTTTTGTGGTAGAATGAACTTTGATGAATGTTGGGGTGGTTTTTTGAGAAAAGTCAGATTAACGTCTTTTCAGATAATTATTCTTGGTTTTTTATGCCTGATACTTTTAGGTACGCTACTGCTGATGCTGCCGATTTCACAGGCAAACGGAAACGCGACGTCTTTTAAAGATGCCTTGTTTACGTCAACGTCGGCAACATGCGTTACGGGTCTGGTCGTTAAGAATACGGCAACGTATTGGAGTTTGTTCGGAAAGTGCGTTATTTTATGTTTGATACAAATCGGAGGACTTGGCATCGTGACCGTTGCAATGGCATTTTCGCTGTTGGGTCGAAAAAAAATTGGTTTGATGCAAAGAACGGTGATGCAAGAGTCGATTTCTGCTTTTTATGTCGGCGGAATCGTCAAGTTTACCTCTTTTATCATTAGAACGGTCGTTTGTTGCGAGCTTTTAGGGGCTCTGCTGATGATGCCGGTATTTTGGCATCAGTTTGGCGGGATTCACGGTATTTTTTATGCGGTTTTTCATTCGATCTCTGCATTTTGCAATGCCGGTTTTGATCTTTTTGGAATAACGCATCCTTATGCGTCATTGGCTGGATACGTCGATAATTTGCCAATCAACCTTGTAATTATGAGTTTGATTTTGATTGGCGGACTAGGTTTTCGCACGTGGGAAGACGTTCGCCAAAACAAGCATCATTTTTCGCGCTACTGTTTGCAATCAAAGCTTGTTTTGGCCACAACTGCTATTTTGATCATTATTCCGTTTTTATATTTCTTTTTTGCCGAATTCGGACACTATCCGTTAAAGGAACGAATTTTGGCAGCCCTTTTTACGACCGTCAGCCCGAGAACTGCGGGGTTTAATACGGTCGACTTGAATAGATTGAGCGATGATGGTGTCGTGATGAATATTATGCTGATGCTGATCGGAGGAGCTACGGGATCCACTGCGGGTGGGATGAAACTGACGACGGTGGCTGTTTTGGCAATTTCTGCACATTCTGTTTTGCATCGTAAAAAAGACGCCACTGCATTTGGCAGAAGGATCGGAACCGGCGTAATTTTTGATGCGGCAGCAATTTTCAGTTTATATTTTGTAACTTGCGTCATCAGCGCAATGGCTATCAGTGCGATTGAAGGACTTCCTTTTTTGAAATGCATGTTTGAGACCGCCTCTGCAGTGGCTACCGTTGGATTGACTCTTGGAATCACGCCGCATTTAAGCACGCTTTCGCAGTTGCTTTTGATTATTTTGATGTTTATGGGAAGAGTCGGCGGAATGACGCTCGTTTTTGCGACGATCGCAAGAAGGCACGTGGTAGAACCGCTTAAACCAGAGGAAAAAGTGCAGGTCGGATAAAGACAGGAGGAAGATTTGTTTGAAATCAGTGTTAATCGTTGGGGCAGGTCGTTTTGGGAGACATATGGCACAAAAGCTGAATCAGCTCGGCCATCAGGTAATGATTGTCGACGGTGACGAAGAAAGGGTCAGAGTGGCACTTCCTTACGCTACGCGTGGGTTGATTGGAGATACGACAAGTCCGGAATTTATGAAAACGCTTGGCGTAAATGATTATGATCTGTGCGTGGTCGCAATCGGTGATGATTTTCAAAGTTCGCTTGAAACGACGCTGTTATTAAAGGAATTAGGTGCAAAAAAGGTTGTGTCAAGAGCCGCACGCGGGATTCATGCCAAATTTTTGCTGCGAAACGGTGCGGATGAAGTCGTTTATCCCGAAAAAGAACTTGCCGAATGGTCCGCAATCAGATATATTTCTGATCATATTTTTGATTACATCAAACTTGATGACGAGAATTCGATTTTTGAGATTGACGTTCCTAAAGCTTGGCTGTACAAAACGCTGTCCGATTTGAACATCAGGAGGAAGTACAAAATGAACGTTGTTGGCTATCGCAAAAATGGGCAACTTTCGATGGATGTTGATCCGTATATAACGTTGGAAGAAGATATCAGATTATTTGTGACGGGAACGCCAAAAACAATCCAAAAATTGTTTAAAGATTGAAAGTTATTTTTAAGTAGAGTATTATGGTGCTTATGGAGAAGGGTGATTTAAATGAAAACCAGAAGTGAGTTAAAAAGCGAATCAAAAGAACTTCTCAAGGGTCACTGGGGAAAAGCAATCTTGCTCAATATCATTCCTATTGTCGGATCAATCATCAGCATGTCGCTGATTGGATTATGCGTATTTTTGATCGCATCGTTTGTTGATTCGGATTCTGCAAGGCATGTTGCTGAAGCAATCGATTCAACAAACGGCAACGTGTCTTCGGGAAGTTCCGGAGCGAACGTCGGAAGCTCCGTTACTTCGATTATCGGAACGTTGCTGACGGTTGGCGTAATGTTTACGACGATTGATTGGCTGAGGACCAAGAAAGCCGATTTCAATACCGCCAGCGGAATTTTTGCCGTTTTTTGCAAAAAGTATTTTGTCGGTACGATTATTTTGGTCATTTTGACGACGATTTTCAAAGTACTATGGACCTTATGCTTTGTTATTCCGGGAATCGTCAAATATTATTCATATTCTCAGACCTACTATATTTATAAGGATATAACGGACAGCGGTCAAGATGGGAATTTGAATTTTCTTGACTATATTACCCTTAGTCGTTCCCTGATGAAGGGACACAAGCTCGACTATTTCGTGCTTCAGCTAAGTTTTGCCGGCTGGTTCATTTTAGCCTGCATAATTCCGTTTGGAATCGGGTTCATTTGGTATTGGCCGTATTATACGACAACGAAAGCCGCATTTTATAAGGATCTTTCGCAAGACATGTTTTTGGGAGAGAAAAACGGCTACAGGCAGCTGTTAGAAAAATAATTTTAATTATGTCTAGCCGGATGTGGCTGGGAAAAAGTTCTGTCTCAAATTGAGAAACCGGATGATTTGCAATTAATTGCAAATCTGATCCGGTTTTTTTCGTATGCATGATGCCTGATATAATGGAAATAACTCAAAATATTTTGGGTCTGTACTAAATGGTGTTGATGATGATTTTTCAACACCATTTTTTGTATTCACAAAATATCTTCGCAATGCTAATGAAACTATACCAATGCAGCTGAATCTATCATTCCAACCTTCGTTTCCGTCTAACGTTGCGTGACATCCATCGTTGATTTGCAGCTCGTTCGAGCTTTGCGAATCAACGGCAGTAATTCATACATGAATCCACGCCAGCGGAAACGCAGGCGGTGTTGATACTTAACTGTACCAATTTAAAAAAACGCAGGAGAAACCGAAGGGAACAAAAAAACTCCACTCCATTTCTGAAGTGAAGTTTTCGAGTTCATCAACACCATTTGACAAAGCCCCGATTTTTGTTACGTCAGATTAAGACCATTCCTTGTTTGGAAAAGCTAATGATTAAATAATCAGCCCAAACGTTTCTGACGGAGCGTTTCATATTCGTTGCAATCAATGTTCCCAAGATCAACCAGTTTCATTTCAATCATGTCTAAAATATGGTTTCGATCATCGATGTTTTCAACAAAATCAAATTTATCGCCATCAATGACAAGCATTTCGGATTGATTGTAGTTTTTTTCAAATTCTTCATAATATTTAAGCAAACGACCGTAATAGTCGATTAGCGAAGGATCGTTTTCAATTTGTTCATATTCGCGACCGCGTTTTTTGATTCTTGAAACCATCGTATCATATGAAACCTTGATCAAGATCATCAGATTATAATCGTTTGAAGGAACGACATGGTTCAATTCTTCTAAAATATTTGTCAAAAGTTCTTGATAGATGGAGTATTCGACTTGGGTAGCATTTCCCATTTCGGTATTCATTCGCATAAACATCGCATCTTCATAAATTGAGCGATCCAAAATATTGTTTCTTGATTGCAGAGCTTTTTTCATCATCATGAAACGCCTGTTTAAAAAGAAAGTCTGAAGCAGATAGGCGTAAGGATTAGTTGCATCTTTTTCTCCTGCTTGTCGTTTTTTAGCAGCGAGTTCGTTTCCCTTGTAAAACAGCGGAAGAATGGGATTGTCTTCTACAGGTTCATAAAAAGGAATGCTGCCCAACTCGCGCGAAAGAATTTCGGTCAGGCTTGATTTTCCTGAACCGATGATGCCGGCTAACGTAATCATTTCAATCGACTCCTTTGTTTTGAGTATCAACTAATGTTACAGCGTTTGCGCACAATGCGCAAGCTGTTTTGAGAAAGGATGAATGTCCGTTAAATTACGTGATTAACGTTTTTTTTTAATTGATAGCAAGTCTATTGTGCTAAAACACGAACATTATGCTGCTTTTTAGGTTAGAATTTGCTAAAATAGTTCGATTTTACTTTGACATGCCCCTTCCTTTTTGTTATGCTTAAATCAATTGGGAGGTATCGCAACATGAGTAACGAAATCAGTCTTGTAATGGGCAGTTCCTCTGATTGGAGCACGATGAAAGAAGCTGCCAATATTTTGGATGAATTCGGCGTTAAATATGATAAAGCAGTAATTTCAGCGCACAGAATGCCGCAGGAAATGTTTGAATTTGCACAGGGTGCGGTTTCTGCAGGCATAAAAGTCATTATTGCCGGAGCTGGCGGTGCGGCTCACTTGCCTGGAATGATTGCTGCCAATACCGTTTTGCCGGTTATTGGCGTGCCGGTGCAGTCACATGCTTTAAGTGGGATGGATTCATTATTGTCGATCGTGCAAATGCCGGCTGGCGTACCTGTTGCTACGACGGCAATCGGTGTTTCAGGTGCCAAGAACGCTGCTTTGTTGGCTTTGGAAATTCTCGGAACCACAAATCCGAGAATTCAGCTTAAAATGACCGAGTATCGCAAACAAATGCACGACAAGGCTGCAGAAAGCGGTGATCAGCTTGTCTGAACTCATTGAGCAAGGTAAGACGATTGGAATCATCGGGGGAGGACAGCTCGGACAAATGTTGACGTTTGCTGCCAAGCAGGCGGGAATGAGAGTGGTTATTTTAGATCCTGATCCTGATTGCTCGGCTGCGCAGGTGGCTGATTCAAGCATTGTGGCTGAATATTCCGATAAGAAGGCAATCGAAGAATTGGCAAGACGCAGCGATGTCTTGACTTATGAATTTGAAAACGTTGATTTGGAAGCTTTGGAAGATGTTTCCGACAAAGTTTTGATTCCTCAAGGGACGGAGCTTTTAAGAATTACCAAAGATAGACTTCGCGAGAAAACTTTTCTTAAAGAGCATGGACTGCAAGTCGCTCCGTTTGCTGCTGTTAGCTGCGAAGGAGATCTTGTTTCGGCCATTGAAGAAATCGGTTATCCGAGCGTTTTAAAAACTTGTGAAGGCGGATATGACGGAAAGTCTCAATTGGTTCTTCACACTAGAGAAGATTTAAGAAAAGCTGATGAATTGCTTGAACAAGGAAGTTGCATTCTTGAAGGATGGGTCGAATTCTCAATGGAATGCTCAGTGATGGTTGCACGTAATATGGACGGAGCGATTTCTGTATTTCCGGTTAGCGAAAATATTCATCGCAATCAGATTTTGCATGAAAGCATCGTACCTGCCAGAATGAGCGGGGAATTGCAGTCGAATGCAAAGAAAATGGCCGAAAAAATTGCAAATTCATTGAATCTTTGCGGAATTTTAGGCGTTGAGATGTTTGTTGGGTCTGACGGTTGCTTATATGTCAATGAACTTGCGCCGCGGCCGCATAATTCTGGACACTATTCAATCGAAGCATGCAATTTCTCTCAATTTGCGGTTCATAATCGTGCTATTTGCAACTGGCCGATGCCAAAAATCGATTTGCTCAGTCCGGTCGTGATGGTCAATATTTTGGGGCAGCACGTTGACGGATGCAGAAAACTTGTTTTAAAGAAGCCGCAATGGCATTTCCATGATTACGGTAAGGGCGAAATTCGCATTGACCGCAAGATGGGACATGTTACAATCTTAACTGATGATATTGAAAAAACACTTGCTGAAGTAGAAGATACTTCAGTTTGGGATTAATCAAAGGAGCAAAAAAGAATGATTTCACGATATACGCGTCCAGAAATGGCCGAAATTTGGACAGATGACAAAAAATATGATTGTTGGCTTGCTGTTGAACTTGCTGCAGATGAAGCCTGGTCCAAACTTGGTCATATTCCGGCAGAAGACGTTGAAAAACTTAAAAAGAATGCTAAATTTAACGTTGAACGCATTCAGGAAATCGAAGCCGTTACTCACCATGACGTGATTGCCTTCACGCGTTGCGTATCTGAATCTTTGGGTGATGAGAAAAAGTGGGTTCACTATGGCTTGACGAGTACTGATGTCGTTGATACGGCCTATGGCTATCAGCTTAAGCAGGCAAACGATATCTTGCGTCAAGATTTAAAAGATTTTACGCAAATCGTAGCTGATCAAGCCAAAAAGTATAAGCACACGGTCATGATGGGTCGTACTCATGGCGTTCATGCCGAACCGACAACGTTTGGGTTGAAGCTTGCTCGTTGGTATTCTGAAATGAAACGCAACATGGAACGTTTTGAACATGCTGCAAAGGGTGTTGAAGCCGGTAAAATTAGCGGTGCCGTAGGAACGTTTGCAAACATTGATCCATTCGTTGAAAAGTATGTTTGCGAAAAGCTGGGCATTCGCGCACAGGAAATTTCCAGTCAGGTTCTTCCGCGTGATTTGCATGCTGAATATTTGGCTTGTCTCGCTCTTATTGCGACAAGTCTTGAAGAATTTGCGACGGAAATTCGCGGTTTGCAAAAATCAGAATGTCGTGAAGTTGAAGAACACTTTGCAAAGGGGCAAAAAGGCTCTTCGGCTATGCCGCATAAGCGTAATCCAATTGGATCTGAAAATATTTGCGGGTTGGCACGCGTTTGCCGCGGACATATGCTGACTGCATATGAAGACGTTGCTTTGTGGCATGAACGCGATATTTCTCATTCCAGTGCAGAACGCGTCATTTTGCCCGATACAACGATTTTAATTGATTATATGCTGCATCGTTTCGGGAATATTTTGAAGAACCTGACAGTTTTCCCTGAAAACATGAAACGCAACATGAACCGGACGTTTGGGTTGATCTACAGTGGTCGCGTCTTGCTGAAGTTGATTGATACGGGAATGAGCCGCGAGGATGCTTACGATTTGATTCAGCCGTATACGGCAAAATCATGGGATGAACAGGTACCGTTCCGTCCGTTGCTTGAGGCTGATCCAACGATTTCAGCTCGCCTTACGAAAGAAGATCTTGATGATGCGTTTGACTATCATTGGCATCTGCGTCACGTTGATGACATTTTTGAGCGTGTCGGATTATCAGATTAAAAAGTGAAGATTTAAAAGCCGAAATTAATATTTCGGCTTTTTTTGTGAATAATTATTGGCTTTTTAGTCAAATGAGAAATAGAAAATGTATTTTGTTGTATAATTGTTTATGATTAAAAAAGGAATGAGGTGTGAACAATGGCATTCTTATGCATCGACGTTGGCGGGACTCTGATTAAATATGGTCTGTTGAACGAAAGTGGCAAGCTTCTCTCAAGGAACACGGTCGAAACACCGAAAAATTTGAATGATTTCAAATTATTGCTTCGTTCGTTCGTTGACAGCTATCGTCAAAGGATTGACGGAATCGCACTTTGCGCACCCGCAATGGTTATTTATGATGAAAAAGCTTTTTATAATTGCGAGGGACTGCCGTTTATCAACGGAATTTCAATGAAAGAAATTTTTGGTCCCGAAAACAAAGATTTGCCCGTTACGGTTGAAAACGAAGGAATGGCCGCAACGACTGCAGAACTTTGGAACGGTTCATTGAAGAAAATTGACAGCGGAATTTTGCTGACGCTTGGCAGCGGCGTAACCGGCGGATTCGTTGTTAACGGAGAATTGGTTCGCGGTGCTCATCATCAGGCGGGTTTGTTTTCGTTAATTAGGGATGAACTGAGCGTTCGTGGAACCCAGGGATTGGTTCGCTCTAATTGTTCTGCCGTTAATATGATCAGGGCGATTAATCGTGTTGCAGGAAATGAAAATGAATTGGATGGTGTTTCTGCATTTGAAAAAATCAAATCGGGCGACAAGAATGCCCGTGATATTTTTGATCAGTTTTGTAAAAATATCGCTCAGCTTCTTTTTAATATACAATTGACGATGGATGTTCAGCGCTTTGTTATTGGTGGCGGCATCAGCAATGAGGAAATCGTGCTTAAGACAATCAAGCAAAAATATACTGAAATTGTTTCTGAATTTCCACAA
>JBHADD010000076.1:0-9122 GCA_041854925.1 Ligilactobacillus sp.
CATGGCGGTGGTGCTTTCTCAGGTAAGGATGCGACTAAGGTTGATCGTTCCGCAAGCTATGCTGCACGCTACATTGCCAAGAACATCGTTGCTGCCAAAATTGCACCTCAGGTTGAAGTTCAGCTTGCATATGCGATTGGCGTGGCACAACCGGTGTCCGTTTCGGTTAACACTTTTGGAAAATGCATCGTCAGCGATGATGAATTGATCAAGGCAATTCGCAAATGCTTTGATCTTCGCCCGGCCGGCATCATTGAAATGCTTGATTTGAGGAGACCGATTTATAAGCAGACTGCTGCTTATGGTCATTTTGGACGTACTGATATCGATCTTCCGTGGGAACATCTCGACAAGGTTGACGAATTGAAAGCAGCACTGAATTTAAACTGAATAATGCTTGTTTAAGAGTCTTGACTTCACGTCGAGGCTCTTTTATTTTTGAAAACAAAAATATATAATTGTGAATTTATTTGATTATTTTAAATATAGTTGAGGTAATTATGAAGTTATGTTTAAATTATAAAGAATATAAAGTTAAGAAGTGTTTTTTTAACTTTGATGCTCAAAAATCTGATATAATCTCTTTGTAGTGTTATTTACGAACGATAGAAAATAAGGTGGGACTCAAATGAAAAAGAGAAAAGAGCGAATCAAACGGGAAAAACAGGCCCAGGCATTGCAAAATATCCGATCTGTAAAAAAGGCTACGACCTATATTGGGACCACTGTTTTGATGGGAACTGCCGGCTTTGCACTAAGCAGCAGGGCCAAGGTTTCGGCTGATACGGTTCAAGTTGACAAGAACGGGCAAACAAACGGAAATCAGCAGGCTTCAAGTCAAGCATCTTCTGATGAGACGCGGCAATCAGCGTCATCTTCGTCAGAATTTCAAAATAATACGGTCGGACAAACGCAGCGTGCCGAACAGCAAGCACAGCAGACTACTCAGCAGCCTGCTGCTCAAAATCAACAGACCCAGCAATCGATTCAGGCGGACCAAACAAAGCAGGATCATCAAACCAAGACTCAAGCCGACGTCAGCACCCAACAGGCTGCTGCCAACGTTCCAGTGGTAATGGCGGTTCAGACGAATACGAGATATTCAGGAAACGTGCAGAGCTTTTTAAACAACGTTGCTCCGGCAGCACGTCAAGTTGCAAGCGCAAGAGGCTTGTACGCGTCATTGATGATTGCGCAAGCTGCCCTTGAAAGCGGGTGGGGCGGGAGCTACCTGTCGACTTCCGCTTATAATTTGTTTGGCGTCAAGTGGAACGGATCCGGTGCATATATCAATCTGTCGACGCAAGAATATTATGGTGGTGCGTACCATACGGTAATGGCACGTTTTCAGCGTTATTCAAGCTATACGGAATCGTTGAATGCGTATGCCAATTTGATTTGCAGTCATTTTCCGCGTTCGACCAAGTCACAGGCTTCGAGTTATGCCGTGGCCGCTCAAAATTTGCGCAACGGCGTCTATGGGACATATGCAACGGATCCGAGTTACGCATCAAAGTTGATTTCTGTGATCGAAAGGTACAATTTGACGCAATATGATACCGGAACGGTTATGAAACCAGTTTCGAATAATACGAACAGCAATAATAACAACAATTCAAATGAGAGCATCGCTACGAACGGAACTTACACGGCCGTTGCCGGTGACAGTTTGTGGGGGATTGCGCAAAAATTCGGGATGACGCTTGATGAGTTGAAGAAAGCAAACAGCTTGACGAGCAACAATCTCTACGTGGGTCAGACGCTGAATGTCAGAAAGTCTAACCAACAAAATACGAATAACGAAACGAATCAAAATTCGAACGGCAACAATAATGATCGTCCTCAGCAGACGATTACGAATGCCGAGACATATACGGTCAAGTCAGGTGACAGCTTGTGGGGTATAGCAACCAAACATGGCTGTAGCGTAAATGATTTGAAGAGCTGGAATCATCTTTCATCAAATTTGATTTACGTCGGTCAAAAACTCGTCGTTGGGCAGAAAAAATCAACCGTTCAGCAGCAACAACAAGGTCAAAAAGGACCTCAACAGACGACGAGCAATAGAACTTATACGGTCAAGTCGGGCGACAGTCTCTGGAAAATTGCGACGAATCATAACATGAGCGTGTCTAAGCTTAAAAATTTAAACAAGCTTTCCAGCGACATGATTTTTGTCGGCCAAAAATTGCTGGTATCTGAGAAAAAGCCAAGCGCACCGGCGCAGAATCAAAATAAGCCGTCACAAAACCAGGTAACCAAGACTTCGACTTACACGGTCAAATCAGGCGACAGCGTTTGGAAAATAGCGCACAAATACGGCATGAGCATGAATGAATTGGTTTCACTGAACAGAATCAAAAACAATCTGATTTTTCCTGGTCAGGTTCTCAAGGTCAAATTCAGTGCCAAGTCGGAAAACGTTTCGAAATCCGAAACGAGCGGTTCAAAGAATCAGAATTCAGCAAGCAATGGCAGCAGTTCAACTTATAAGGTTAAAGCAGGTGACAGCGTTTGGAAGATTTCGCATGAACATGGCATGAGCATGAATGAATTGAAGTCGCTGAACGGATTAAAAGACAACCTGATTATTCCGGGACAGGTTTTGAAGGTCAAGGGAACTTCTTCAAATACCAAGCAAACGACCAAAACAAGTACAAAGGAAACGGAAGCAACGGGTGCGACCTATGTTGTCAAGGCAGGCGATAGTTTGTGGGCCGTTGCCAATAAGCAAGGATTGACGGTTGCGGAATTGAAGAGAATCAACGGGCTGTCCTCTGATACAATTTATGTTGGTCAAAAGCTCAAAGTGACGCAAAAGTCTTCTGTAAATGCGGAAACGTATGCTAAGACGACTAACGTTTCCGATAAGTCCAAGAAAAAATACACGGTTAAAGCCGGCGACAGTTTATGGCGAATTGCTGCTGACAACAAGACGACCGTCAATGATTTGAAGGCCGTAAACCATCTGGCAAGCGATACGATTTACGTGGGTCAGACACTGTATTTAAATTAAGTTTTGACAATTCGGTTTAAAGACTTGAAAAAAGAGTCCGATTTTGCTAATATTAAAGCAATATTTGAACGCTAAGAAGGATTATTAGAAGGACGAGATTTGTCAGAGAGCGTGTGGATGGTGTGAACATGTAAATTAAGTTCTTCGAACTCGCCTTTGAGTTTCTTGCTGAACATGGAAAGGTAGGCAGGGACGGTATCTCCCGTTATGAGAAAAAGCGTCAGCAATTGCTGGAACATAGGTGGTACCGCGATTTATTCGTCCTATATGAAGTGAAAACTTCGTGTAGGGCTTTTTTATTTATTACAAGGAGGAAGTTTCAAAATGGCTTACGATCACAAAGCAATCGAGAAAAAGTGGCAGCATTATTGGGAAGAACACAAGACCTTCAAGACAAGCGAAGATCCTGACAAGAAGAAATTTTATGCACTGGACATGTTTCCTTATCCGTCTGGTCAAGGACTTCACGTCGGACACCCGGAGGGATATACGGCAACGGATATTATTTCGCGCATGAAACGGATGCAGGGATACGATGTTTTGCATCCGATGGGATGGGACGCTTTCGGACTTCCTGCTGAACAATACGCATTGAAGACGGGAAACTCTCCGCGTGAGTTTACGAAGAAGAACATCAATAATTTCCGTCGTCAGATCAAGTCATTGGGCTTGTCGTACGATTGGGATCGTGAAGTAAATACTACTGATCCGTCATATTACAAGTGGACACAATGGATCTTTGAACAAATGTACAAGAAAGGCCTTGCATACGAAGCAGAAATTCCCGTCAACTGGTGCCAGGAACTCGGAACGGTCGTTGCCAATGAAGAGATCATCGACGGCAAGACGGAACGCGGCGGGTATCCTGTCGTCAGGAAACCGATGCGCCAGTGGGTTTTGAAAATTACCGCATATGCTGATCGTTTGATTGATGACTTGGATGACCTTGACTGGCCTGAAGCAATCAAGGATCAGCAGCGCAACTGGATTGGTCGTTCCGTTGGCGCTTCCGTAAAATTCAGCGTTTGCGGCCACGACGACAAGCAGATCGAAGTCTTCACGACTCGTCCTGATACGCTTTTTGGTGCATCGCTTTTGGTTTTGGCACCTGAACATGAATATGTAAGTTCTTTGACGACTGCTGAGCAAAAAGAGGCCGTTGAAGCTTATGTTGATCAATGTGCTCATAAATCGGATCTTGAACGTACCGATCTTGCAAAAACAAAGACCGGCGTGTTTACGGGAAGCTACTGCATCAATCCTGTAAACGGTGAGAAACTTCCGATTTGGATCGCCGATTACGTTTTGGCATCTTATGGCACCGGTGCGATCATGGTTGTGCCTGCTCATGATGAACGTGACTATGAGTTTGCCAAAAAATTTGATTTGCCGATCAAACCGGTTATTGAAGGCGGCAACGTTGAAGAAGCAGCCTACACGGGTGACGGCAAGCATATCAATTCCGGCTTTTTGGATGGACTCGGCAAAAAGGAAGCCATCGACAAAATGGTTGAATGGCTTGAGGAAAAAGGCATCGGCAAGAAGAAAGTCAACTACCGTTTGCGTGACTGGACATTTTCTCGCCAACGCTACTGGGGCGAACCGATTCCAGTTATTCACTGGGAAGACGGTGAAACAACGCTTGTTCCTGAAGACGAGCTTCCGCTTCGTTTGCCAAAAGCAACGGACATCAAGCCATCCGGCACCGGTGAAAGTCCGTTGGCAAATCTTGACGACTGGGTAAATGTCGTCGACAAGAACGGGCGCAAAGGAAGGCGCGAAACGAATACGATGCCTCAATGGGCAGGCAGTTCATGGTACTTCTTGCGCTATGTTGATCCGCACAACCAAGGAAAGCTTGCAGATTATGACAAGCTCAAGCATTGGATGGCGGTCGATCTTTATGTCGGTGGTGCCGAACATGCCGTTTTGCACTTGCTTTATGCACGATTCTGGCATAAATTCCTGTATGATTTGGGTGTTGTTCCTACGAAAGAACCGTTCCAAAAGCTGGTCAACCAAGGAATGATTCTTGGAAACAACCACGAAAAGATGTCCAAGTCGAAGGGCAACGTCATCAATCCTGATGACATCGTCGAGCAATACGGTGCAGATACCCTTCGTCTTTATGAAATGTTCATGGGACCTTTGGAAGCATCCAAGCCATGGAGCGAAGACGGATTGAACGGTGCCTACAAGTTCATCAATCGTATCTGGAATTTGATTATCGATGAAGATGACAACATGCGCGATCGAATTACGACGATTAATGAAGGCGAGCTTGACTTTGCCTACAACCAAACGGTCAAGAAGGTTACTGAAGACTTTACGAAGATGCATTTCAATACGGCCATTTCGCAAATGATGGTTTTCGTCAATGATTGCTATAAGGCAGATTCTTTGCCGCTTGAATACGTTGAAGGATTCGTCAAGCTTCTTGCTCCGCTCGTTCCGCACTTGGCTGAAGAGCTTTGGACAAAGCTTGGTCATGTCGGGAGCATCGCTTATGCAAAATGGCCTGAATATGACGAATCGAAACTAGTTAAAGATGAAGTCGAGGTCGTCGTTCAAGTTAACGGTCGCGTTCGCCAACACTTGAAGGTTTCAAGCAGCATCACGAAAGAAGAGCTTGAAAAGGCTGCGATGGCAGATGAACATGTCAAGGAATTCGTTGAAGGCAAGAACGTGGTTCGTGTCATTGCCATTCCGGGCAAACTGGTCAATATTGTCGTAAAATAATCAATATCATTAAATTCCTGCTGATGTTCAGCAGGAATTTTTGTTAAAAGCGAACTTTAATAATGGACAATATTTATTTTAAATGTCAAAAAAAGAAGGATTTAAGTTCTGGTAAGCTAATTCGAATTGCAAACAGTCGACGATACCTCTTACCTTGATTAATGCATGAATATTTACTATAATGATAACAATTATAGGGGGTAAGGATTTGAACAACGAACTATCACGATCACTGACGCACAGGCACGTTCAGATGATTGCGATTGGCGGAGCAATCGGAACAGGACTGTTTTTAGGATCAGGAACAGCAATTCAAAAGGCCGGTCCGGCAATTATTTTAGCGTATCTTATTGCCGGCATCTTTTGTTTTTTCATGATGCGCGCAATTGGTGAATTGATCTTATCGGACTTATCTAAGAATTCATTTATCGAATTAGTACGCGAATATTTGGGGCCGCGTTTCGAATTTATCGTTGGATGGACGTATTGGCTTTGTTGGGAAGCTTTGGCAATGGCAGATTTGACCGCTAGCGGGATTTATATCAGATATTGGTTTCCGGGAATTCCGCAGTGGCTGACGGCCTTTGGGGTAATTGTTTTGTTGTTGGCGTTTAATTTGCTCAGCGTCGGAGCATTTGGAGAATTGGAAACATGGTTTTCAAGCATTAAAGTTTTGGCAATTTTGGCATTGATTGGGACCGGTGCCGTTTTGCTTGTAATGAAAGCAAAAGTCGGGGGACACGTTGTTTCGTTAAGCAACCTTGTCAGTTACGGCGGTTTTTTCCCGAAGGGTTTCAATGGGCTGCTGGCAGCATTTCCGATGGTTATCTTTGCCTTTACAGGAATTGAGATGGTTGGTTTGACTTCTGGCGAAACGGCTGATCCGAAACGTGATCTTCCGCAGGCAATCAATACTTTGCCAATCAGAATCGGACTTTTTTATGTCGGGTCGATGTTTGTTTTGATGTGCATTTATCCTTGGAGTCAGATTGCAACAAATTCAAGTCCATTCGTCCAGGTGTTCAGCGGCATCGGTATCAAGATTGCTGCCGGGGTCATTAATTTCGTTGTCTTGGCGGCTGCTTTGTCAGCTTGCAACAGTGCGATTTTCAGTACGAGTCGGACGCTGTTTGTTTTGGCAAACAGCGGACAGGCTTCAAAAAAACTAGGCAAAAGCAATAATCGCAGCGTACCGGTCAATGCTTTGGTTTTTTCGTCCGGTATTTTGTTTGTGATCGTAGTTTTAAACTTTTTTTTGCCGGCAGCAATTTTTGAAATCATTTCAGGCATTGCAACGGTCAGTTTTGTTTTTATCTGGATCGTTTTGGTTTTTTGCCATTACAAATATAAGAAACGTTGCAAAGGAGAACAGACGCTTTTTGCGATGCCACTTTTCCCCATTTCGAATTGGATCACGATCATCTTTTTCCTGGCAGTTTTGGTTTTGCTGGCATTTTCAAAAAGCACGCTGATGTCTTTGTTGTTTTCACTCGTTTGGTTTGCATGTTTGGGAGCAGTTTACAATTTTTTCATAAAGGACAGTGAAAATGAGACTAGATAAATTTTTAGCCGAATGTAATCAGGGGACCAGAAGCGAGGTCAAAGTTCTTTTGAAGAGCAGACGCGTAACGGTCAACGGCGTGACTGAAAATTCAGGAAAAAGACAAATCGACGAGTTTTCAGACGTTGTTTGTCTTGATAAAAAAAAGCTGACGTATCAAAGTTTTGCGTACTATATGCTGAATAAGCCAAAGGACGTCATCACCGCAACGGAAGATGCTGTTCAAAGGACCGTGCTTGATTTGATTGACAAAAAAGATCGCATCAAGGGACTTTTTCCGGTCGGAAGACTTGATAAGGATACGACTGGACTGTTGCTTTTGACGAATGACGGGATGCTTGCGCATAATTTGCTGGCACCAAAAAAGCACGTTGGAAAAGTCTATGAGGCAAAAATTGAAGGAATCGTGACCGAAACTGAAGTAGAGCTTTTTTCAAAGCTAATCAAATTAAAGAACGGCGAGGTTACCAAGCCGGCAAGACTTGTTGTCAAGGAAGCTGATGAAGATTCTGGAATGTCAGAGATCGAGATTACGATTTCTGAGGGCAAGTATCACCAAATCAAGCGGATGTTTGCCAGCACGGGGATGCACGTGCTGGAACTTAAAAGGCTTAAGATGGGATCGCTTGAACTTGACGATCGACTTGCTCCTGGAAAATACAGAGCGTTGACCCAAACGGAGCTTGAAAAACTTAAAAGCAGAGACTGATAAGAAACCATCGTCAATTTGGCGGTGGTTTTTCAGTTAGAATTAATATGTTTTCAAAAACATGAGTGAAGTTTCATAAAATTTGGCCGTTGCATCTATGTTTCATGTATTTTTGCAAATTATCGGCGATTTCACTTGGCAAAACAACGTAACGTTCTTTTGCAAGCAGATCCGCAATATCGGAATGCGTATAGACTGCAGCGTCCAAGACTTGATCCTGATCATCCTTAAATTGAGCCAAGAAAGCTGCACAAATTCCTGTGAGCGTGTCTCCCATTCCGCCGGTTGACATATATGGACCTCCGATCGTGAGCTTTGAGCATTTTCCGGAGAGGTGGTAAATTTCCGTACCGTGTTTTTTTAAAACGACATCAGCGTTTAATTCAAGAACTTTGGCTGCATTTTTAGCAGGAGTCTGTTCTGTTTGACTTAAGCCGGAAAGCCTTTGCCATTCGATTTCATGAGGGGTAAAGATGATTTTTGCGCTTGGCATCAATTTTTTTAGCTGATCGTCTTCTGCAAGCATGGTAATGGCAGATCCGTCGATGATCAACGTCTGGTTTGCATTTTTCAAGACGGAAGAAAAAACCTGTTTGGCCGTTTCATCCGTTCCAAGACCCGGTCCGACAACGACGACGTTTGATTGGGAAACGGATTTGCATAAGGCGTCATTGTCGAAATAATCAATGAACATTGCTTCAGGAACGCGCGCATGAAGCGCTGTGAGATTATCTTTATGCGAAATGCAGGTGGTTAGTCCGGCTCCGGCTTTGACGGCAGCCTGTACGGACATAATTGCTGCTCCTCCCATATTTGCATTGCCTCCGACGACAGAAACGCGGCCAAAGGTTCCCTTGTGCCCTGTTTCGATTCGTTTTTGGATAACGTTTTCAACATCTTTTTGCGTAATGACGTGCATTTTATATCAGCCCTTTTTCGTTTTCTTATAACATAATTCTTTCGAAATCAAAAAGCAAACGTAAAAAGCAGAAATATGGTAAAATTATCGTATGTATTTCTATTAGGAGGAATAAAAATGACAATTGATTGGAAAAAGGAAGCTGAGAATCGCAAGGACGAAATGCTTGCCGATTTGA
>JBHADD010000077.1:0-4563 GCA_041854925.1 Ligilactobacillus sp.
ATTCTGGTTGATTGGATCAATAATCGCAAGGGACCTTTCTCAAAAGAATATGTCGAGATTTGGTACAATCGCTATTTGGAATTATCGCGGCGGCAATAGCTGTCGTTTTATGTTTGTAATGAAAAGACCGGGATTTGGTTCCCGGTCTTTTTTTTGCACAACTCAATCTGCCGCGGTATACTTATACATGAATTAAGAATGAGGGGGTGTATCTTTGTTTTCGAACAAGAATAAGGCTAGATTGATGTTTTGGACCTTGGAATTGCTGCTTGTTGCATTGTTGATTTGGGCATGTACACAGATTCAATTTCTGTTTGAACCGATTGGGACATTCATTTCAACGTTGTTTGCCCCGATTTTGATTGCGGGTTTTTTGTTTTATCTGCTGAATCCGCTTGTCAATCTGTTAATGAAGATTAAAGTCAAAAACCACCATGTTTCAAGAACTGCTGCAGTTGCAATTGTTTTTCTGCTGTTGATTGCGATTATCGTGTCTGCTCTGTCGTTTTTGATTCCGAATATTTTGAATCAGGTCGAGCAGCTGATTCAAAACATGCCTGAATACATCAGGAGTTTCCAACATTTTTTAACCAGGGTTCTTCAGCAAAAAAATCTGCCGCCGTGGATTGTTGACTTGACTAAAGACGTTGATATCAATGCTTATACGAAGGAAATTGAAGAATCCCTTTCTGGATTTGCCAAGAATTTTATGATGTCGATAACGTCCAGCATCGGATCGATCATTGGGATGGTTACGAGCGTAACGGTCACCATCGTTACGGTTCCGTTCATGCTTTTTTACATGTTAAAGGACGGTCATAAGCTCGTGCCGACGGTTACCGGTATTTTCTCAGAAAAGCAGGCAAATCGAATCGGCGAACTTTTGGAAAAGATGAGCGAAACGATTTCAAAATATATCTCGGGACAAGCGATTGAATGCTTGTTTGTCGGGACGTGTACCGCAATCGGTTATGGAGTTGTCGGCGTTCCGTTTGCTCTTTTGATCGGTATTTTTGCCGGCATCACCAATATGATTCCTTATATCGGACCTTACATCGGGTTGCTGCCCGCGCTGATCCTTGCTTTGTCAAATTCAGTCAAGCAAACGATTTTGGTGATCATTGTCTGCGTTGTTGTTCAACAGATTGACGGTAATTTGATCTATCCAAACGTAATCGGCAAGTCGCTGGATATTCATCCTTTGACGATTATCATTATTTTGCTTGTTGCCGGCAATTTGGCAGGATTGCTCGGGATGCTTTTGGCGGTTCCGGTTTATGCCGTTGTCAAAGTGATCGTCATTTATATTTACGATATTATAATGTTAAATCATGAAAATAACAGCGACAACTAAATATTTTATTATTAAAACGGTGATGAAAAAAGCAATAAAGAACGAAAAAAGCGTCAATTATTTTAAGATTGTGCAATAATGAACATTTGCCTTTTTGCTCAAGATGTGGTAACTTGAAAGTGGTATGAAAACAAATAATTAATAGTAAGGATGTAAGAAATGACAGAAAAAATTGCTGTTTTAGGCGCAGGTTCCTGGGGTAGTACTCTTGCAACCGTTTTGGTGGAAAATGGTCATGATGTGAAGCTTTACACAAACATTCAGGCGCAAGCTGATGAATTAAATGAGAAGCACACGAATGAACATTACATGCCAGGGTTCAAGTACCCCGAAAAGCTCTATACGACAACTGACTTGGAAGAAGCCGTTGATGGGGCAGATGCTATTTTGTTCGTTGTACCGACAAAAGTTATTCGTTTGGTTGCTGGCCAGCTTAAAGATATTTTGGCAAAGACGAATGCTCGTCCGTTGATTATTCACGCAAGCAAGGGTCTTGAAATCGGGACTCACAAACGGATTTCTGAAATTATCATGGAAGAATTGACAGAGCGTTATGCCAAGGGCATTGTCGTTTTGTCGGGACCGAGCCATGCTGAAGAAGTTGCCAAAAAAGACATTACGCTGATTACGGCGGCTTCAAACGATATTGAAGAAGCTGAGTACGTGCAAGATCTGTTCTCTAACAATTATCTTCGAATTTATACTAACGATGACGTTGTTGGCGTTGAAACGGGTGCCGCATTTAAAAACGTCATTGCGATTGGCGCAGGTGCTCTTCACGGCTTAGGTTACGGTGATGATGCCAAAGCTGCCTTAATGACGCGCGGGTTGGCGGAAATTGCTCGTTTGGGCATGGCATTCGGAGCAAGTCCGTTGACATTCATTGGGCTTTCTGGCGTCGGGGACTTGATTGTGACATGTACTTCTGTTCATTCGCGTAATTGGCGTTGCGGGAATGCCTTGGGTCAAGGCAAGTCTCTTGATGAGGTCGTAGAGGACATGGGCATGGTTATTGAAGGAATCAATACCTGTGAAGCTGCTTACCAGCTTTCGCAGCAAGAACACATTGATATGCCGATTACGACTGCTATTTACAACGTTTTGTTCAAAGGTGCCGATATTAAAGAAGAAATTGCTGACTTGATGGGTCGCGACAGCCGTTCCGAAATTATTGGTCATGCAAAGGACATCAGGCGCAAATAATCATTCGCCGCTTCGGAATATGTGAAAAGAAAGCCTTGCCGCAATGGCAAGGCTTTTTGAATTCGTTGCTAAAGTGATGAGGCATTGGTTGGAAATGATTTGCTGCTTTTTTAGTTTTCAATTCATTTGTCACGATTCGGATCGGTTTCTTCCTGCATTTTATCATGTTGATGCTTGGACAAAACGTTTATCTGAAAACGATTCGTCGTGTTGAAGATAAACCATTTGGAAAAAAAATAATTTAATATCCCCACAATGCATTGATCGATGATTTTTAACAAGTCGGCATTGATCGGAAAGATGCTGATACCTACAACCATGATAAAATTATCCAAAAAGAATGAGAACAGTCTGATGTTGCAAAATGACAAAAACTCGCGAATTAGTTTCTTGACGGAATCATACTCAGAATGGAATACGAGTCGTTTATTGGTAAAAAACGTCACGAGCATTCCGCATATGTAAGAAATGACGTTAGCAACAACATAGTTTATGCCGATATTTTGATATAGAATATGGAAGACGATCAGATTTACTCCGCTTGCAAGTGTTCCAAAAAAAGTATAAGAAACAAAGCTTTGGTGTTTTCTGATGAAATTTTTCATTTTTCTTGCTCCTTAAAGTCAACTAGACAATTATAGCGAGGATATTCTGAAAGTGCAAGTATTCTTTGTGGCAGTTGCGTCAATTTGTCGGATAGGGTAGTATTTTATAAAGAAAGAAAAAATAAATCAGGTGAAGATTGCATATGAAAAAACTTGAAATCAAGTATATTGCCAAAAGCGTGCCTTTGCAGGTGGACAAAAAGATAAGGGTCTCGTGGCTGTCGGATGAAAGCAGAGATTTTTGGCTTCTTCGCGGAATCACGTTTGACGTGACACAAGGAGAGGCTGTGGGCGTTATTGGCGAAAACGGCTCCGGGAAGACTGAGCTTTTAAAAATTATTGCAGGTCTCGAACGTCAGTCCACTGGATTTATCACGACTGATGCAAAGATCAATTACGCAGGCCTGGACAGTATTGATCCAAATTTGACCGGACTTGAAAATATTCGAAATGCAATTGAAGATTCCGGTGTCGATAAATTCAAGGGAGATCATTTGACGAACGGAATCATTGATTTTACTGAGGCAGGACAGCTCTTATATCGGCCTGTCAGGGAATATTCGGTCGGAATGCAGGCGCGTTTAGTACTTGGACTTGCCTTGTATATCAATCCTGAACTGGTTGTGATTGATGACGTGTTGTCCATGCTTGATCAGACGTTTTTTGAAAAGACGATCAAGAGGATTCAAAAGCTAAAGGATACCGGAACGACATTCATTATTTCAGACGTGAAAAATATCGTGATTGAAAGTCTTTGCGAGCGATGTGCCTGGATTTCTTTTGGAGAGTTGCAGGATTTTGGCCCGACAAAAGACATCATTCGACAGTTTGAGTACTCGTTTGAATGGTATCGTTCCCTAACTTTGCCTGAGAAAAACGACTATTTGGCAAACAAGCAGCGAGAGCAAATGATGTTTGACGTCAGAGTTTTGTATGATGAGTTTAAGAGCGAACAATTCAAGCACGGATATACCAGAAAAGATGAGCCGAAAATGCGTCGTGCTTTTTATGTAGAACATGGTGCCGATCCGGTTTCGGAAACGGGCAAAAAACTTAATCAGAAGCAAAGGAAGCCTAGAAAATTGGGAATCGCGGTTTCCGTTGTTGCATTTTTGATTTTGGTTTGTGCAAGCGGAGGCTGGCTCATTCATCGCTATATGACCGAAGAAGCTGCTCAAAAAGAAGCCGTATCATTGAAGAGCGTTAACGAGGGTAGTTTAAAGAAAAACGCAAAATCTTCTGAAAAATTGGCAAAGAAGCAGTCCGCAGAAAAAGCCAAAGCAGAATCGGAAAGCAAAGCCAAGGATGAATCTGAAAAAAAGGCTAAGGACGAATCGGAAAGCAAAGCCAAAGCAGAATCGGAGAGCAAGGCAGAAGAAGAAACACAAACGGTAACGGTTG
>JBHADD010000078.1:0-3584 GCA_041854925.1 Ligilactobacillus sp.
AAAAACCTCTAATGTTACAAAAATGTTTCGTGAAACGCCAACCTTTTGTTACGCACCCGGACAAACGCCATTTTATCGGCTTTCACAGTGTTTCAGTCTCGCTTTCAACATTACAATCTGTAATATTTCTCTTTTGTTACAAATCAATTTTTCTAATTTAAAGCGCTTCCACTCACTTATTGAGATTCCGACTGCTTATTTTTTAGAATCTCATTTAAAAACAAAAAGCAGAATATTTCAACGTTTTGAAATACTCCACTCTGCATTTTTTCTAATCTAAAGCGACTGCATGACAACCATCAAAATCGGCACGACGATTAAGGATATCAGCGTCGTTTCCGTTACCATAACGGCCGCATACGACGAATCGGCACCATACAGATTCGCAACGACGGGCGCATTCGTCATCACGGGCATCGCCGATTGCAAAATGAAGACGTGCTTCATCAAAGTCGGCATCGGCGCATGAATCACCAGAACCGTCATCAAAAGCGGTGCGCAAACGAAACGCCCGAACAAAATCAGCAGATTGTCCTTCTTCAAAGACATCTGCGCCAAGCCGGCATGAGAGACCGAAATCCCGATAAACAGCATTGACAACGGAATCGTCAGGTTGCCGAGATACACCAGATCGCGATTGATGAACGTCGGCAGTCGCACGTCCAAAAGAACCAGCACGATTCCCAGCATAAATCCGAGCAAAGGCGGGGAAAAGACTTTGCCAAGCGTCTTTTTCAAATCAAACCTGGCCCCTTTTTCGCCGTCGCGCTGGATGAAAAACGTTCCGAGCGTCCAAAAAATCGTCGTATTGGCCATATAATAAATCAAAACATAAGGAATGCTGCGATCGCCAAACAATGCCTGGTTGATCGGAAGTCCGACAAAAATCGTGTTGGAGTTGAAAAACATCGACGTAAACAGCCCTTGACGGCCCTTTTTGATGTTGAAAATTCTTACCAGCGCAAACGCGGTCGCCATTAAAATCATCATTGAAAGCACCGGAAACCGAAGATCGGGCAGCATGTTCAAAAGCTCATGTGCCTTGAACTTTCCGGTGATCGTGCTGAGCATGTAGCACGGCAGCGAGACTTGCGTGACCAGTCTGGCAATCAGCTTGTCCGCATCTCCTTTGAACCACCCGTGTTCTGTCAAACAATATCCGACGAGAATCATCCCCAAAATAACGAGAACGCCCGACAGACTTTCCATAAAGACTTGCATAATCTACCTTCTTTTTCATTGCTTTTTAATCTTTTTCCAAAATTATAGCATTTAACGTCGGCAAATGCACTAGCTGCTTTCCGCTAAAACGATTTTTTATTGCGAAAATATTTCAAGACTTTTTAGAATCCGTTAAATTTCTACTCTCATCTATCATGAAACCGCTAAGATGTGTATAATGATACTATTCAATATTTCATTCAAAGGGGATTTGAAATGTCAGATCATACTAAACGCTCCGTTAACTCACCGGACAAAAACAAAATCAGAAAACGGGTCTGCGTCTTTTTGCTGGTTGCTCTGCTTGTCGGGTTCTACGGTTGCGGTGCCTATCTATACAGCATGCTACATACGGCCGAAAAGACGATTACTACCACATATAAAAAAGTCAAAATCAAAAAAGCACGCAACGTTTCAAAGGTCTTAAAAGAAAAAAAGCCGATTTCGATTCTGCTGCTAGGGACAGACACGGGCGACCTTGGTCGAAGCGATACGGGGAGAACCGATACGCTGATTATCGCCACCGTCAATCCGACGATGCAGCGGACGACTTTGATGAGCATCCCGCGCGATACATTGCTTAAAATTCCGAATTGCCGCGATCCGTATGACAAAATCAATGCCGCATATTCTGTCGGAGGCGTTCCGACGGCCATCAAATCGATCCAAAAGCTGCTCGACGTTCCGATCGACTATTACGTGCTGCTCAACATGGGCGGATTAAGACAAGTCGTTGATTCAATCGGCGGAATCACCGTCACTCCGACACTGACGTTCCAATATGAAGATGCGGACGTGGTTCAAGGCAAAAAAACGACTCTTGACGGCAAAGCAGCACTTTCCTATGCTCGCATGCGCAAAGATGATCCGCTCGGAGATTACGGTCGTCAAAAACGGCAACGCCAGGTTATTCAGGCTATTGCCAAGAAGGCTCTGAATTTTTCAAACGTCTCAAAATTTGACGAAATCCTAAAAGCAGTCAAAGACAACATGCAAACCGATCTCAGCTACGATGACATGTGGGCCATCGAAACAAATTACAAAAAGGCTGCCTCAAACATCAAATCCGATTGTCTGCAGGGACAAAACGGATGGTATGATTCAACCTCATGGCAGGTTGCAACGTCAACGGAACGAGCGCGCGTTTCAAAAAACATTCGCGAAGAACTCGGAATGGAAGAATCGACCGAAACGTTTACCGACGATACCGGCATTGCAGAACAGGCTATCGCAGGCGCCAAGGCAATGGGACAATAAATAAGCTCATGATAAAGTCGAGAATTTGTTTCTCGGCTTTTTTTAACGCAAAAAGCCCTCTTGTCAAAAGACAAGGGGCCAAAAACTAAAATCCAAGCAACAGGCTGCCATATGCCAGCCCGGCACCGAAGCCCGTCAACAAGCAGCGTTTCGGCCTCTTGCCTTGAGCAAGTGCTTCCGACAAGGCCAACGGGATTCCGACCGATGAAGTGTTTCCGGCCGTTTGAACGTTGATCTGAAATTTTTCAAGCGACAGATTCAAAGCCCTGGCAATATTTTCAATCAAACGCAGATTGGCCTGATGCGTGATCACCAAATCAAGGTCTTCCGGCTTCAGACCTTCCTTTTCCAAAAACTCGCGCATGTGGGCGGTAATTTCGTCGGTCACAAAATTATAAACGGAACGGCCATCTTGGTAAAAAGCGTCCATCTTTGGGTAATTTTCAGCAGAAATCCCTTGAATCGGTTCGATGCGTCCGCTATGGATGACTTCTCCGTTGCCTTTTGCATGCAGTTCTTCTGCAATAAAGCTTTCATCTTCGGGGGCTTGGCTTGATTCCAACAAGACTCCAGCAGCTCCGTCGCCAAAAAAGACGGCAGACGTTCGATCCTTGAAATCCATCATCTTGGAATTCGTTTCCGCGCTGATGACGATTGCTTTTTCATACTGACCGCAGCGAATAAACTTTTCTGCGGTGGACAATGCAAAAACAAATCCGGCACAAGCAGCAGAAATATCGTATGCAAATGCGTTGACGCAACCGGTCTTTCCTTGAACCAAAGCCGCAGTTGACGGCGTGATCGAATCCGGAGAAATCGTTGAAACGATAATCAGATCGATTTCTTCAGGACTGACACCGGCTTTTTCCATCAGACTGACGGCCACTTTTGCAGCCATGTCGGACGTGTTTTCTCCGATTGCAAAATGACGCGTTTTAATACCGGTATGACTTCTGATCCATTCATCGGAAGTTTCCATAATTGATGCCAGTTCATCGTTCGTAACAATTCTTTTGGGCAGGTATCCTGCGCTCGCACTGATTTTAACAGACATATGTTTCGTATCCTTTCGAATCTTTCCAAGGTATATCTTACCAGTTTTTTCA
>JBHADD010000079.1:0-3312 GCA_041854925.1 Ligilactobacillus sp.
ATCAAGGATATTCAGGATACGCGCGTCGGTGATACGGTGACGAATGCCGATAACCCGACCGATAAGCCTTTGTCAGGATATCGTGAAATGAATCCGATGGTTTATTCAGGCCTTTATCCGACCGACAATGCCAAGTATAACGATTTGCGAGAAGCACTGGAGAAGCTCAAACTAAATGATGCAGCGCTTGAATTCGAACCGGAAACATCTCAAGCTCTGGGATTTGGATTCAGGTGTGGTTTCTTGGGACTGCTGCACATGGATGTCATTCAGGAGCGTTTGGAACGCGAATTTGGCATGGATCTGATTACGACTGCACCCTCCGTCACCTATGACGTTGAATTGACGGACGGAAGTCATATCAGCGTCACGAACCCTTCCGAAATGCCGGAAGCGCCTAAGATAAGACAAATCAACGAGCCTTTCGTCAAAGCTGAAGTCATGGTTCCAAACGAATACGTCGGAGCCGTAATGGAGCTTTGTCAACGCAAGCGCGGCAATTTCAAGACCATGGAATATTTGGACGATTATCGCGTCAACGTTATTTATGAAATGCCGCTTTCAGAAATTATTTTTGATTTCTTTGACAAATTAAAATCCAGCACTCGCGGCTACGCATCACTTGATTATGAACTTGACGGAACACGACCGAGTGATCTCGTCAAAATCGACATCTTGCTCAACGGTCACAAAGTCGACGCATTGAGCTTCATTTCGCACAGAGAGTTTGCTCCGCAGCGCGCCAGAGTAATTACCGACAAGCTTAAGACGATTATTCCGCGTCAAAACTTTGAAATTCCGATTCAGGCCGCAATCGGAGCCAAAATCATTGCCAGAACAAACATCAAAGCCTACCGCAAGGACGTTACCGCAAGGATTCATACCGGTGATCCCGACAGACGCGCGAAGCTGCTCGATAAGCAAAAGCGCGGCAAGAAACGCATGAAAGCCGTCGGTCGAGTGGTTGTTCCGCAGGAAGCCTTCATGGCGGTTCTCAAAACCGATGAAGAGGTCAAATAAGGGGGGAGAAAATTGGACGCACGTCAATTATCAAAACGCTTGGAAGAAGTCGCCTCCTTTGTGCCTGACGGGGCACGTCTGGCCGACATCGGCTCAGATCATGCTTATCTGCCGGCAAATCTTGCCTTGAACGGAAAAATCGCATTTGCAGTTGCGGGCGAAGTCGTCAAGGGACCTTTTGAAAATGCAGAGCATGAAATCAAAAAAGAAGGTCTTGAAACAAAAGTCAAGGCACGTCTGGCAAACGGACTGGCAGCAATTGAAGCAAATGATCAGATCGATACCATTACGATCTGCGGAATGGGTGGACCGCTCATCTGCGAGATTCTTGAAAGTGGCAAAGAAAAGCTTGTGAATCATCCGTTGCTGATCTTGCAGCCGAATGTCGGCGAAGAAAACGTCAGAGTTTTTTTGCAGAAAAACGGATATTGGATTGAAAACGAACGAATCCTTGAAGAAGACGGGCATACGTATGAAATCATCGTTGGCAGATATCATGGCAAAAAACAGCCGTTGACGAAAGAAGAGCTCATGTTTGGGCCATTTTTGATGAGGAATCAAAGCCCTGTATTTGTCAGAAAATGGCAAAAGGAGATTGAAAAGACCAACAAGGTTTTGAGTCAGCTGAAAAAGGCAAACCAGATTCCCGTTGAAAAGAAGCGAGAACTTGAAACAGAAATCAAACGAATCGAAGGTGTCATCAATGGTTAAAGTCAAAGAAATCGTCAACCGCTTTTACCGCTTCGCGCCGCGTTTTATTGCCGAGCCAAACGACCCTGTCGGATTGCAGCTCGGAGACATGGAACATAAGGTCAAAAAGATGATGCTGACGCTTGACGTCAGACCGGATGTCGTCAAAGAAGCAATAGAAAATGACGTCGACTTCATTTTTGCACACCATCCGGCAATGTTTGTGCCCGTTCATCAAATCGATTTGGGCAATCCGCAGCAGAAGATGTATGCTGATATCTTAAAACATGGGATTACCGTTTTTGGAGCGCATACGCTGCTTGACAATGCCAATGGCGGGACAAGTGACTGGCTTGCCGAAGACTTAGGTCTGAAAGATTGCGAAATTTTGCTTTCGGAAAAGCAAGAGACTTGGTATAAGCTGGCTGTTTTCGTACCTGAAAACGATGCTGAAAAACTGAGGAACGCTTTAGGTGCAGCTGGTGCCGGCAAGCTGGGCAACTATTCTCATTGCTCGTATTCGCTCAAGGGAACGGGACGTTTTTTGCCTGAGGATGCCGCAAATCCTTATATCGGCACTCCCGGCAAAGCAGAAGAGGTTGCAGAACAAAAAGTTGAAGTCGTTTTTCCGGCTCATCTGAAAGAAAAAGTCTTGGATGCGATGCGAAAAAATCATCCGTATGAAGAAATCGCCTTCGACCTTTACCGTGTTGAAGGATTAGGCGAGAAGTACGGAATGGGGCGAATCGGCGATTTGAGACATCCGATGACCGTCAAGGAATATGCTGAATTTGCCAAAAAAGCACTAAACGTCGAAGGCGTGCGTCTGATTGCCAAAGATCAAAACAAGCTGGTCAAGAAGGTCGCCGTTTTAGGCGGATCAGGCTCCAAATTTTATGGCGATGCGCTAAAAAAAGGTGCTGACGTCTATGTTACGGGCGACGTGACGTATCATACGGCGCACGATATCTACGAATCGGGTCTGGCCGTGATCGATCCGGGACATTATTTCGAATCCGTTTGCAAATATCGTTTGACGGACATTTTCAAAAATTGGACAAAAGAGGAAAATTGGCCGATTGAAGTCATGACGTCAAGAATTAATACGAATCCGTTTAAATTGATTTAAAAAAATTTATGCATAGAAAGGGTTTTTTAAATGACAAAATATGAAACGCTTGTACCACGCTTTATCAAATACGTAAAAAAGGAAACTCGTTCCGATGAAAATTCGACAACGGTGCCTTCAACGGCAACGCAGGTCGAATTTGCCAAGGAAATTGCCGAAGAGCTCAAAAATTTGGGCATGTCAAATGTTCGAATCTCGCCTGAAAGCGGCTATGTTTTTGCAACGCTTGAAAGCAATCTGGACAAGGCAGTCAAAAAAGTCGGCTTTATCGCTCATATGGATACGGCTGATTTCAACGCAACAAACGTCAATCCGCAGATCGTTGAAAATTATGACGGCAAAAGCGACATCAAGCTTGATCATGACGGCAAATACGTTTTGACGACTTCCGAATTTCCGAACCTTAAAAATTACAAGGGACATAATCTGATTACGACGGACGGCACAACGCTTTTAGGTGCTGACGACAAGGC
>JBHADD010000080.1:0-2734 GCA_041854925.1 Ligilactobacillus sp.
ATTCTCAGCAGCTCATTTCCTTGCAGGATGCTTTTATCGACCAGCTTAACGTAGAAATCGTTTTTAGAGTTCGGGACAGTTTCAATCGTCACCTTCTTTTCGAAGGCAAGCTCAAGCAAGTATGCCGCAAATGCGCGTGGCGTCGGTTTGTCGTTTGTCAGGATGACTTCGGCAAATTCCGCAGGATACTTAGGGAGATCATACGAATATTCAAGATCCGGCATGGCAATTTTTTGCTTGATCGGGTGTTTGATCAGATAAATGAACCATAAGAAGATGCTTAAGATGACTGCTCCAAGCCAGACAAAGCGAATCAGACGATAGGTGCTCTGTTTCTTTTCGCGTTTTTGGACCGACTTTTCAAGTTTTTTATCTTCAATTGCTTCGATTTGTTCTTTTGAGTGCTGCTTGACGATTTTTTTATTCTTTGATGTAACTGTTTCGGGAAACAGCAGGTGACATCTCAAACTTTGGTGCGCGGGGTTTTGTTTGAGCGAAACATCTACTTTGCCCTTGCTGAAGCTGACGTTTGTTTTGGCCGTGTCAAGATTTCCGTGATTCCAAATACGTAAAAATTTGACGTTTTTTTGTGGCAAAACAAAGTGAATGCCGACGTTTCGCTGCGGTACTGTCAAATTGTTGCTGATCACGCTCCAGTCGACTTCAGCACAATCTTTGTAATTCGTGACTAAACCGCGCAGCTTGTATACGTACGTGAATTTTAGCGAATCGGTACCGTAGTTTCCGTAGGTGGTAATTTCGACGTTTTTCTTGGTCTGCTTTGTTTCAAACGTGTTCTTCTTATGAGAAGTTCCCTGTTTTAACCGAACTTTCTTTGATCCGGAGACGACGGAAACGCCGACCGAATAAACGTCGTCGATTCCGCTGATGCTTTGAGGAAGCGTCAGTTGATGAGCTTTTTTAGAGAGGTTGTATGTAATTTCATGCGTAACTTTTGCATCACCGTTTTTCAAGATGTTGACGGTGACATCGTATTTGCCAATGTCATCTTTGGCTGAAGCATGAGCAACGGCCGGTACGATGAAGAAAAAGGCTGCAAAAAACAGGCAAAAAAGCCAGGTTAGTTTCTTTCGTTTCATGAGAATCGCTCCTTCTTAGTCGTATTTTGCCATATTTTTGTTATCATTTTGGGCGTGCAGTGTGAATTTTTTGAAAAATGCAGTAAAACAGGCAATTTGGGAATTTTAACGTTGTATAAAAAAGCCCGGATGAAATTTGCAATTGGTTGCAAAGCATCCGAGCTTTTGTTTGAGTCAGATTTTTTTCCAGCCTCTTTTTATTTGGAGACCTCGTCTGCCGTGACATTTTACTTCTTCTGAATCAGCCGTTCATTGCGGTCATTTCCACCGTACACCCTCTGTGCATGCAGCTTGTCAAATATCCGCTGCATGGCATCATTTTGCTCCTTGTCAATTTTTTCCTCAATCTTCTGAATCATCTTGCTGTATTCACCTGCAGTTTCAAGGCTTACACCACTCTGGGAGTTTTCTATGTCGCTGGCATAGAAAATCGGCTCTGCCGGATTGTCACCGGCCTTTATGCCCTGCGAATTCTTTTCATTGAAGTTGTTGATCAAGGCCGTCTTCATGTCCTGTATCTGGGAGACATCCCTGTAATCGTGAATTCCCTGATATTTTTTTGACATCAAGTCAAGCTGTGCAAGGAAGTTGTATTTCTTGTCATACTGAAAATGCATTGACTCCAGAGTATCAATGGCAAAGAATGTTCCGTTTGGCGAAATGTGCGGACTGCTCGTTTCGGCAATATGCTGATACAGGGCATTGAACTCACCGTATGTAGCGTTTGTCGGGTCAATGTCATTCAGATGGACGATTTCGCTGTACCTTTCACCGTAATCGTTGATTCCGTAAATGGCCACCGTTGGATCTTCATCGGTCGAGTCAGCAGTATAGTTGGCAACGCCCTGCTGGATATAGTATCTGCCGTTACCGGCATTCTTCGAGCCTCCCGAATACCACAGATCAATTCCGTATTTGTCCATTTTAATCGGAACGGGTGGTTCTCCGACAAAGGCCGTTCCGAAGACGCCTTCGTCAAGCAGCACCGGCTGTCGATTGTCACTTTTTGTTTCCTGAACCTGGAATTTTGATGCAGACGGCGTCTTGTTGAAGGTAACATACCTGCTTGAAGAGGTCGGGGTTACTGATGAGACTGACATGTTATTTTCCACCTTTCAAGGGATAGTCAAATATATGTGATGCGCTGATTTCATTGAATGGAAAGTTATCTGAAGTGTATGTCACTTTAAAGACATGCCTTACCGGAGTCAGACCGGATTTGTTGCTTAAGTGAAAGAAGTCCCTGAATCCGGTGACGATGTTTCCATTGAAGAAACAGGGCTGACTTACGGCTCTTCTGACTATTCTGCCATCAAGATATGCCGTCTGCTGCCCGTATCCCATGACCTGAACTGCCATATAGAGATAACCCGGCCAAAGTGACGAGTCACCTTCTCCCACACCGTCCCTGTCCCAGGTTCCCGGTTCGAGAATCGTTACGTCGGAAATCGGAGGATCGCTGCTGGCTTCTGCTGAGTTGTCAGGAATCAGATAAAATAAGAATGACATGAACGACAATGCCAAAACAAATCGAGAAGTTGTTTTTTTCACGATGCGATACCTCCAATCTTCAGTTACGTTCAATATATACTGGAAAAATGAAGAAAATGTTTCGATTTGGATAAAAACTTAAG
>JBHADD010000081.1:0-4139 GCA_041854925.1 Ligilactobacillus sp.
GAAAATGCAGTGCCGACAAAGACCGACGGAAAGTTTTCAGGAAGGCTGGTCAAGAAGCTGCAGGAAAAAAGCGTCTTCTTGTGCAGCAAGCCGACCGTGGCCTTGCCCAAAACGCGCAGGTTGACGGAGTAGATGCCCGTCATGACGAGAATTCCCGAAAGAAGAATCGGGATGTGCAGCTTAGTATAAAGCAACCCGGTGACAAGCCCGGTCAAAAGTCCTGCCAAAAAGGCGAGCAAGGTGGCTTCGGCTGGGCCAAGGCCATGAGTGATCGCACTGACGCAAACGGCAGCGCCGAACGGGAAGGTTCCTTCGACCGTCATATCCGGGAAGTTCAAGATTCTAAATGTGATGAAAAGGCCGATTCCAAGCAAACCCCAGATCAGGCCTTGTCCGATTGCTGATACGATTAATGTCATTTGATGATGCTTCCTTTCTTTTGTGCCTGGTTCAAAGCCTTCTTGGGAACGTCTAAGCCGAGTTCTTCAGCGTGTTTCAAATTGATGTACGTTTGTCCGAGTTTGACATAGCGAAGCGCCATGTTGCCAGGCTTTTTGCCATCGAGAATTTCCGCAGCCATCTGTCCGGTCAGTTTGCCCAATTCGTACTGGCTGACGCTGACGGTGGCGATGCCGCCTTGCTTGATCATGGTCGTGACTGAAGGAAAGACCGGAATTTTTTTTGCGTCGGTGTTCTTGACGACTGTCGAAAAGCCTGAAGCAACGGTGTTGTCCGTCGGAATATAGACGGCTTCGACTTCAGAAGCCATGGTCGAACTTACCTGGTCGATGTCGTTTGTCGAAGTGATCGTGTAGTCCTTGACCTTGATGCCTTCTTTTTCGGCCAGTTGTTTGAATTCCTTGAATTCGGCAGTCGACGAGTCGTCGCTTGAAGTATGCAGACCGCCGATGACCTTGACGTTTGGCATGATCGTTTTGATAAGTTTGACCTGTTGTTTGACCGGTTCCTTGTGAATGACACCCGTAATGTTTGAGCCAGGATGTTTGATGTTCTTAACGAGGCCGGCACCGATCGGATCGCTGATGGCCCCCATGACGACGGGCGTTTTGCCGTTGGCGACGTTGGCGAGCGATTGAGCTGCCGGCGTTGCGATGCCGATCATGACGTCCGAATTTTCATTTTTGAAACGATCACTCATTGTTTTCAGGCTGCTTTGGTCGCCTTCCGCATTCTGATAGTCGAGCTTGATCGTCTTGCCGGGCACATAGCCGTTTTCCTTCAAGGCGTCCACGATGCCATGATGAATCGAATCGAGGGCGGGGTGCGTCATCAGCTGAAGGATGGCAACGGTCGGTTTTTCCTGTTTGGTTTCCTGTTTGCTTTCGTAAAAGAAGGCATAGCCTAAAAAAATAACGAGTGCTAAAATTGCTGCGATAAGTCTTTTCATATTCTTTTTCCTTTCTTGATAAAATCCAGTTCGTCAGATCGGCCTGCAGAAAAAATAAAACCCTGCATTTTCCATGCAGGGATAAAAAATGCCTGCATGAACGTGTCAATCCATGCAGGCTATGCTGAAGAAACCGGCACAGATACGATCTGACGAGGTCGTATCTGCACAGACAGAAGCAACCTCAATTACCGGCTTTGCCAACGAGTATTCAAGTTGATCACTGATTCTGTCATAACTGTTCTTCCTTTCCTTTGATGTTGTTTTAATTATAGTTTGATTAAATTACAATGTCAAGCATTAATTCAAATTTATCTTGTTTAAGGAAACCTGCAACTTGATATGAATGTGTGTTTGTTATATTATGGTACTTGTAATATTTCTGTAACAATTAAGGAGTTATATATATGGATAAGAGCACAAATAAACTCCAGATCGGACTGTGGTCGATAGTCGCGGCGCTTGTGATCGGCCTTTGCTGCATGTGGTATTATCAGGCGCATCATTTCAATAAAAACGTGACGATCAACGGCATCAGCGTGGGAAAGATGACGGCAAAAGAAGCTGCCGATCACTTGAAAAACGTTACGCTCGATAACACGGTCTATGTTGGAAACGACGTGATATATCGCGGCGCAAAGACTTCTGCAGGCTTTTCTTCAAAAGACGAAGGCAAGATCAAAGCAATTTTAAAGAAACAATTTACGTTCGTTCCTTCTCCGGTTCAAGAAAATTACGAGGTTGCCCCAAGCAACGTCAGCGATTATCGAAAGAAGGAATTGAAAAAGAAAGTCAAGGATGCTTTGACCAAGGCAAACTTGAAAAGAAAAGCCGCAATTGACGCATATGCGGTCATGAAAGACGGCAGGGTTTCAGTCGTTCCGGCAGAAAAAGGAACACAATACGACGTGCCGAAAATCATGAAGGAGTATGACAAGCATCTTGCTGACTCGACTCTGCATTTAAAAGAAAAAATCTTGCAGCCTTTGGCGGCATCAAGCAAGGTTGTTCAAGCAGAAAAGCAAAAGCTTGATGCGCTTGCCAAAAAGGAAACGACTTATAACGTTCAGGGCAAGACTTACGAAATGAAGGCCTCCGATCTGTTGAATTCCGCGCGCGTCATCAACGGAAGATACAGTTATGACGACACTGGACTCAGAAACAAGATCGATGAAATCAATGCGGCACAGTCAACGCTCAACAAGTCGCTGTCGTTCAAAACGACCGGAGGAAGCACGGTCAGCGTTCCGGCCGGGACTTATGGCTGGGAAATTGGCAAAGACGATGCGGTTGACAGCATTGAAACTGCCTGGCAAAACGGAACCAAAGAAATCAATGCCGAAAAAGACATCTATGGCAAAGGATACTACACTTACGGAACTGGTTATGCGACGACGCAAAACGGCGGCATCGGCGGAACCTACGCCGAAGTTTCCATCTCAAAGCAGAAGGTCTGGCTGTATAAAAACGGTCAGCAGGTTTATTCGGCAGACTGCGTGACGGGCAAGCAAAGCACTAACGAAGGTACTCCGTGCGGCGTCTGGTACATCATGTACAAGCAAAGCCCGTCGGTTCTCAAGGGCAGAGAATCCGGAAACGACAATTATGAGGTCAAAGTCAAGTACTGGGCACAATTTACCAACAGCGGCTGCGGTTTCCACGATGCTTCGTGGCGCAAGAACTGGGATAAAAAAGCCTATCTCAATGACGGATCAGGCGGTTGCGTAAATTTGAAGACTGATCAGGCTGCACAAATCTATAATCTCTTGGAGGTTAAAGAACCGGTCATCGTGTACTAAAAAATTTTTGATGAATCGTTCGGACGTTAAGCACAGATGACAGATTGGCGTCAGAAATAATCAAAAAGTAAATCTTATTAAAAGTCGGACATGTTGGCGTGCTCGACTTTTTTTATTAAAAGACATCCGTTGTTGCAAGATGTTATTCGAATCAAATGTAAAAGAAAAAGTAATCATTTTGATGAACTCTTTATGAAAAAGAAGATGATTTATCTTCTTTTTGAAATTTGGAAAGTTCATGGAAATATTTTGTGTGAGTTTGAATTATAAATATGTTATTTTTGGATTTAAATGGCTTTCATTTGTTGCTGTTTTATGCTATGATGAAGTTAATTAATGGGGATGTTTTGGATTCGACAGGTATAGGTCGGACCCGAGTTGCGTCTGGTAGGTTGCGTCTACCTTAAAACGCTCAGTTAAATATAACTGCAAAAAATAACAACTATTCTTACGCTTTAGCTGCCTAAAAAACAGCGGGCGTAGATTCGCCCGGCATCGTCCATGTGCTGTCAGCGAGTCTTAAATTAAGTGGACTTACGCTCAAGGCTCTCATCTGAAGCTAAGAGAAGAGAATAATCAGGTTAGTCAATCGTGTGTGCCTGGTTGCACGGCGTTACCATTGACGAAATTTAAATAGTGTGACTATGGGCGTAGAAGCTTGAGTTGCGATATGCTTGGACGCGGGTTCAATTCCCGCCATCTCCATATGACGAACGTCGACGATGTGCAACTGATTGTATGTTGTCGTCGTTTTTATTTTCAACAATATTTGTACAATAATAAATTTTTACACGTGGGGAGCGGTTTTATTTATGAAATTGCTAATGATAGAAGATAACAAGTCAGTGTCAGAAATGATGTCAATGTTTTTCCGAAAGGAGAAATGGAATGTTGAATATGCTTATGACGGACTAGAGGCAATTGACATTTTC
>JBHADD010000082.1:0-5444 GCA_041854925.1 Ligilactobacillus sp.
CACTTTCATGGGTAATATAATCAACAATTCCGATTACCTGAGAAAATGACGGTATCCGCAAATTCATTTCTTGAGGAACGTAAATTGAAACGTGCACGCCTAAAATTTCTTCTGCTAATTCTTTGATTCCCGGCAATGCAGCCAGACCGCCGGTAATAACGACGCCGCCCGGAAGCTGAAGAGCTTTAATCCCTTCCAAATCATTTTTGAGCTTTTCAAAAATTTGCCGCATGCGCGCTTCGATAATCTCGGCAAGCTGCATTCCGTTAACCATTTGAGGTTCCTGTTGTCCAACGACGGTTACCGGGAAGACATCATCGGAAGAAGCCATTGAAGTTGTCGCATAACCATAATTGCGTTTTAACACCTCTGCATTTTCAATCGAAGTGTTCAAAACAATCGAGATGTCTCGCGTAACGAAATCTCCGCCTTCTTGATCGACGTAAGTGTACTTCAGCTTATGATCATGAACGACTGCAGCTGTCGTTTGACCACCGCCAAGATCAATCAAAATTGCTCCAAAATCTTGTTCCCCATCCGTCAAAGCAACGGTCGCCAATGCAAGCGGTGCAACGACCAAATCACGAACTTTGAGGTTTGCCCTTTCGACGCACTTCTTAATATTATGCAAAATCGTCTTGGGACCAGTATACATGACTCCTTGCATTTCCATTCTGACGCCAATCATTCCGCGCGGATCTTTGATTCCGTCAAAACCGTCGACGACGAATTCATCAGGAACGATATCGATCACGTCGCGTTCAGGAGGCAGATTTTGGACCAATGCGGCCTCGGTTACTCTCCTGACGTCTTTATCGCTGATTTCTTTTGAATTGCCATCATCTTTTCCAACGGAAATCATCCCCTTGCAGCGTTCAATCGACAAAAGATTCGCAGGCACGCCTACGCTTACCTCTGAAATCGGATGCGATGCTTTCTCTTTGGCCTGGCCAACTGCTTCTTTGATTGCCTGGACCACCTGATCAATATCGACGATCACCCCACGATTTAATCCTGCAGAGCGGGTGTTACCATAACCGATGATGTTCATCTGGTTTTTCGCATACTCGGCAATCACCACTTTGATTGACGTCGTGCCGATGTCCAAACCGACATAAATACCAGAATTATCCATCGATTTGCCTCCCTTTAATAATTTTTTAACACTCTAAATATACATGTCCATCCATATGATATAATTTTACCACAAACAATCAAGTATTTCTTGTTGTCAATACAATTATCAAATTTTTTTAAATTAAACTTCAATTTTTTTCTCTAATTTTTAGGATATGCGTAAGCTCCGACTTCCAAATCAATGATTCCCTTAAATTTCATTTTGGCCGTATACTGAGGATAATAGTTTATTTTCTTGGAAAATGTCGAAATCTGCGCAATAACTTCATTTCCGTCATTCATATACACGCGAACCCTTTCCGGATCAACCTTGGACGGCTCAAAGTGAATTTCAGAGATGCACCCGCGGATTTTCTTGTCGACGCTGTCAACTTGAAGAGCCATTTCCTTTAGCAACCTGCGATTGTTGTTAAAGCCGTAAAATACAGGGTAGCTGCCCTCGAAACCATCAACGCCATAATTGACAGCCATGCCGGAGCTCGGAAGTTTATAGTACAAGCTGTTTCTTTCCGCATATCCGATGGTTCGATATTCCGTGATTGCTAAATTTACGTGATTAAACCGACTGATGCTTAATTTGACGGATTTGACGTTTCCGACTTTATCCAAAATTTGTTTTTCAATTTTAGACTTACCGGTCCATATCGAAAAAAGAGATTCATAGTATTTAAGTCCGCTTGCCTTGACGACAGCGATTTTTGTCTGCCTGTCGCCACCAGAAACGTCTAAGGATTCCAAGCGACTGACCGGCATAATCGAATAAAGCGAAATAAGCGCGGTCAATCCAAAGATTATCAATAGCGGAATCGTTCTTTGAAATAAGCGCCTTTTTTGAATCGTGTTCGTCATCTTCAAGCCGGGATCCGGACGATATCGTCCATCATGCCGAACTTTTTTCTGATCGAGACGCCGTTTTTCTTGCAGCTTCCTCCATTTTCTGAACTTCGAAGAGGAGCTTTTGTTATTTTCTTTTTTAAACAATCATGCTTCCCTCTAATCGTTATTATCTCACAAGAGATTCCAATACGCCGAGCAATCGGTCAGCGGCATCGGGAACTCCGGCAGCTTTTGCATTCGATGCCATCTTTTCTGATAATTCCTCATCATTTTCAAGCTCAGAAACGGCTTCAAACAGCTTTTGACCGTCAAGTTCTGCTTCCCTGATCATCAAAGCCGCCTTCTTTTCAACCAGGCTCATCGCGTTATAAGTCTGGTGATCGTGCGTAACGTAAGGACTCGGAATTAGGATTGACGGAATCCCGAGTGCAGTAATTTCAGCCAGACTCGTTGCGCCTGCCCGTCCAACGATTAGTGAAATTTCAGGCAAAATCGACGGCATGTCGTTAACATAAGGCACGATCGCAACGTTTTGCGGCAAATCTTTTGCCGATGGGCTTGCCATAATCTTGTCATAATGCACGCGACCGGTGACAAAAAGAACCTGCCATGGCTGTCCCTTAAAGTATTTAATTGCTTCGAGTGCACTTTCGTTGATCCTTCTGGCTCCGCGTGAACCGCCAAAAATCAAAACGGTCTTTTTAGAAGGATCAAGACCGAACTCTTTCAGCCGATCCGATCTTTTAATTCCGACAACTTGTTGGGCACGCGGATTTCCCGTAAAGACAATTTTTTCTTTTTCCGGGAAATCACCTTTTGCATGATCAAAACAAATACAGATTTTATCGACAAAATGTCCCAAGAATTTGTTCGTAACGCCCGCAATGCTGTTTTGCTCATGAATCACAGTCGGGATCTTCATTCTAGCAGCCGCATAAAGAACTGAACCGCAAACATATCCGCCTGTTCCGACGACAACATCCGGTTTGAAGGTCTTAATAATTTTTTTGGAATCATGGACGCTTTTTAAGAAAAGATAGATCGTTTTGATGTTTTTCAAAGAAAGCGAGCGCTTAAACCCCTGAATTTCAATTGTTTTAAAATCAATTCCAGCATCGGGAACTATTCTTGATTCAAGCCCCCTGCTCGTTCCGACATACAAAACTTCAGCCGTCGGATCTTTTTTATTTAAGTCTTCAATCAATGCCAGTGCAGGATAGATATGTCCACCCGTCCCGCCGCCAGAAACTAACAAACGCATCATTTTTCCTCCCGTGTCAACTTTTCGACTTCTTTAATGTATGCATCTCCGCGCGCTTCAAACGTCGGCCACTGATCCCAACTTGCGCAAGCAGGAGAAAGCAAGACGATGTCTCCTTTAGAACTCAGCTCATAAGCAACGGAAACGGCGGCTGAGGAATCTTTTGCATGCTTGATCTGACCGATGCCGGCAAGCTTGCCTGCTTCTTCCAATAAGTCGGCTGTCTGCCCAAAGACGATCATTGCTTTGACGTGCTCTTTAAGATATGGAATGAGTCTCTCAAAAGTAAAGCCTCGATCCAAACCTCCGCACAACAAAACGACCGGATTTTTAAAACCGGACAAGGCTTTTTCCGTTGCTTCCATATTCGTTGCCTTGGAGTCATTATAAAATTTGCGCCCATTAAAGGTCGTCACGTACTGGGTTCTGTGACGAACGCCGGAAAACGTCCTTAGGACCTCAGCAATGTTCTCGTTGCTTTGACCTTCAATCTTGGCAACGGAAATTGCTGCCAAAGCATTTTCAACGTTATGAGAACCAGGAACCTTGATTTCATCAACATGCATGATTTCTTCTCCTCTGAAGAAGATCACTCCGTTTTTGACGTATGCTCCTTCTTCGGTCATTCCTTGACGTGAAAACGGCACGATTTTGGCCTTTGTCAACTTGGAAAGATTGCGCCATTCTTCAGAATCCCAATTGACGACAAAGTAGTCATCCTCCTTTTGATTCATCACGATTCTCATCTTGGCTTTGACGTAATTTTCCCTCGAACCGTGATAGTCGGTATGTGCTTCATAGATATTGGTCAACACGGCAATATGGGGTCTGAGCTTTTCAATCCCCATCAGTTGAAAACTGGACAATTCTGTTACCATCACGTCTTTTTCACCGACCTCTTGAGCAACCTTGGCAGCGGAAATGCCGATGTTGCCGCACGTGTAAGCCTTGCCCTCTTCACGATTTTGATTGAGCATGAGCGCAATCATCGTTGTCGTCGTCGTCTTGCCGTTTGTTCCGGTAACCCCGATAAACTGTGATTCGGTAATCCGATACGCAAGTTCTGGTTCCGTTATGATTGGAATGTGTCTTTCGACCGCAGCGGAAATCAGCTCATTTTCGTACGGAATACCTGGATTTTTAACGATCAAATCGGTATCATCCAAAAGTTCGAGGGGATGTGAACCCGTAACGCACTTAATGTTTCTTTTTGAAAAAGCTGTAAGCTGCTCTTCGTTTTCAAGTTTTTTCTTATCGTTGATCGTGACGTTTGCGCCAAATTTCCTCAATAAATAAGCTGCATTGATTCCGCTTTTTCCCAAACCAACGACCAGAACGTTCTTACCTTGATAATTTTTAATATCCTTCATTTTAAATGACTCCCATAAAATTCAAATTGTTATCAACACGCCGATAACGGCTGCTGCGAGTCCGACAGCCCAAAAGGTCAAGTCGACGCGCCACTCGCTCCAACCGCACAGTTCAAAATGATGGTGAATCGGACTCATCTTAAAAATGCGTCTGCCAGTCAATTTGAACGAAGCAACCTGTAAAATAACACTCAACGTTTCGCAAACAAAAATAATGCCGATCAAAAGCAAAAGCAGCTCGTGATGAACCATGATTGAAACAGCCGCCAACGCACCGCCCAACGCAAGAGAGCCCATATCACCCATGAAAATCCTGGCCGGCTTATGATTAAAGCCAAGAAATGCCAATAATGCACCGATAACGGCCAGACAAAAGATGACGACGTCATATTGCTTTTGATGATAGGCAATAATCGCATAAGCACCAAACGCAATAATTGCTTGCCCGGATACGAGGCCGTCCAGTCCGTCGGTGAGATTTACCGCATTCGAAAAGCCGACAAGCCAAAAAATAACAAATAATCCATAAACAACAAATCCGACTTGGACCTCATGTCCGAAAAAGGCCAACGAATACGGCAATTTTTCATGATGGTAAAATGCCAAGAAAATCAAAGCACCGATAATTTGGCACAATAATTTCTGTCCGGGAGTAAAACCTTCGTTTTGTTTCTTAAAAAGTTTAATCGAATCATCCCAAAAGCCAATTAATCCGTATAAAATCAAAGTTACGTCCAAGGCCAAAACAACGGGCGTTAAATGTTCAAAGCAAAGCGGTACCCATAATCCCGTAACCAAAATCGCAATATTGAATACGAATCCGCCCATCGTCGGCGTTC
>JBHADD010000083.1:0-4514 GCA_041854925.1 Ligilactobacillus sp.
AAGTGAATGATTGCATTAGGGGATACAATCATTACAAGCGATAGAAAATAGAAAAGGTGAAGGAAAGTTATCCTTCAGTTTCCAACTGCTGGAAACTATTTTATTATAATATGGTTTTTGATTAAAGGCAATAAGATTAGGAGAAAAAATTAAAGTATATTTATGTATTCTAACGAATTTCTGTGATCCCCGTTAAAATCAGATACAGACCATAAATCGCAACGATGATGCCGCTGATCAAGTTGATTGCCAACAGGAACTTTTTTGGCAGCTTGTCGCGAAGCAGATTGAAGCCGATCGTAATTCCGTGGTCCCAGATGAAACTGGCGGTTACGACGCCGGTAATAAAGAGGATGCTCTGCTCAAACGTCAAAGTGGCACGACTTGCGCCAAGCATCATGGTACCGTCGATCATTGCCTGAGGATTTCCCCAACTAACGATGATTGCGGTCATCAAAGCTTGTTTAAGCGTTTGTTTCTTTTGATCTGAACCGATGGCGGTCTGTTTGGCAGAACGAATAATATTGAAGCCGATGTAAGACGTCAGTGCGCCGCCAACGATCATGACGATAATTTTAACGATTTCATTAGCTGAAATCAGCGCACCGATGCCGTAAAATGCAGCAAATGAAAACAGCGCGTCACAAAACCAGACCAAGAAGTTGTATAAAAGCGCCTTGCTCATTTTGTTTGAAAGCGCATTGTTGAACATGTAGATATTTTGTATTCCGATTGGTGCCACGAAGGCAAAGCCAACCAGGATACCGCGTAAGTAAATCACGAAGACACATCCTTTAGAAATCTTTAACGCACAAACTTGATTTTAGTTAAGAATTGATGAAACGTCAAGCTATTTTCTGAAAACATTCGTTCAAAACTTGCCGAGATGTTTTATGTTTGATATATTTGACTAAGTGGACAATTAGAAAAAGGGAAGGTATTACATTGAAAACATTAAGCATCGTAGTGCCTTGTTACAATTCAGCCGCCTACATGGATCGATGCGTTCAGTCATTGCTGTTGGGCGGATCTGACGTTGAAATCATTTTGGTAGATGACGGTTCGAAGGACAAGACACCTGAAAAAATTGACAATTATCAAGTACGCTATCCGGGGATCATCAAGGCCGTGCATCAAGAAAACGGAGGACACGGACAGGCTGTAAATACGGGGATTAAACATGCGACCGGTCATTACGTGCGCGTAGTTGACAGCGATGATTGGTTGGACGGCAAGGCATTTCCGAAGGTGATGGAGTTTCTCAGAAGATCGGTCGAAGAAGACATGCAGCTTGATATGCTGATTACGAATTATATGTATGACAAGCAAAACGTCAAGCACAAAAAGATCATGCAATATCGCAAATGCGTTCCAACGAACTGCATTTTCACATGGGAAGATACCCATTTTCCGTTTGGAAAGTACTTATTGATGCACTCCGTAATTTATCGGACGACTCTGGTTCGTGATGAGGCGAAGCTCAAATTGCCGGCACATACTTTCTATGTTGATAATTTATACGTGTTCGAACCGCTCAAATACGTAAAGAACATGTATTATCTGGACGTTACGCTTTATCACTACTTCATCGGTCGCGAGGATCAGTCCGTAAATGAAAAAGTCATGATTGGAAGAATTGATCAGCAAATCTTTGTCAACAAGCGAATGATTGATTATTATACGGATAACGTCGAGATGAAGTCGCATATCGGCAAGTATATGGAAAAGTATATTGAAGTAATTACTTCCGTTTCGTCGATTTTGCTGATCAGAGACGGATCAAGGGAAGCCTTGAATAAGAAAAAGGAGCTTTGGCATTACATCAAGGAAAAGAACCCTAAGCTGTATCATAAACTGATGCGCGGAGCTTTGGGCATGGGATTGCATTTGCCGGGCAAGTTGGGCAGGAGAGCCGCGGTTGACGTTTACCGCATGGCCCGTAAAATCTACGGATTCAATTAAGATAAGATTTAAAAACAGTCTCGCATAGAGGCTGTTTTTAGTTTATTTTAAATAGTTATTATGCTATCATAATTGATATCTAAGCTATGGAGGGATTGCTTTGGGAAAGTTAGTGTTTTATTTCTCTGAATTTGGAAATACAGAGTCGATAGCTAAACGTATTGCTGAAAAAACGGGAGCGGATATCTGCAAAATAGAGCCGGTTGAACCGTACCCGGAAAATCTCCAGGAAGTGATGGAAATCGGGCGAACCGAAACGGACAACGGAACGTTGCGGCCGATTAAACAGCTTAAAGTCGATTTGTCAAAATATGACAAGGTGATTTTGGGCATGCCGACCTGGTGGTACCATTTTCCTCCTTGCATCGGGTTCTTTTTGAAAAATGCAGCGCTTAAAAAGATAACTGTTTTTGTGACAAATTCAGGGATTCCGCTTAACGTTGACGATGAGATGAAGCACGTATCCCCTAATACATATGTTGAAAATTCCAAAATTATCGAATTTACGCCACTCATTGAACCAAGCAGGTTGGTTACGCCGCTTGAGGAAATTGATGCATGGATTGAAACTTTATAAAAAGAGATTGGGAAGAAAGTCCGGTTTTACCTTTGAATTAAACGAAATGACGAACGAAGACGGTCGATGCGCGACTAACTTTATCCGGCTTTTTTTAAAGACAACGATGCACAAACAATTCAGCCAAAATTTCATCCAGATTTACGGATAAAGTTCCCTTTTCTGATGATTTGTCCGTAAACGGCAAAGCTTTTGCCAAATGCAGCTCCTGCTCAATCATTACTCCAAGCTTTCAGTCAAATTTAACGCCAAACTATTTTGGGTTATTTCCATCATGGAAGGCGATCGTCATGCATACTAAAAAAACCGGATTAGATTTGTAATTGATTGCAAATCATCCGGTTTTTCAATTTGAGACATAGTTTTTCCCAGCCTCTCGCTGATTTTTGCTATTTATCTTCTTCAACGGGAACTGGATGATTCAAAGTCGTCGTGCCATCAGCCCGCTTGTTGACGAGCTCGGCCACGTCGATGCCGGTCGCGTCCTTGATGAATGTCAAAGATTGGGCCAAGACTTCGTTGGTTTGGCCTGAAACTCCGGCAGAACCGTCGAAAACGGTCAGCTGATCGATGCTTGCGACTGCTTGCGCATAGGATGCGGAAATTTCCGGCAGCTGATCGATGCTTGCCATGGCAAGAGCGACTTGCCCGTTTTGTTCAAGCGCTTTGGCGATCAGTTTCGGCGTTTAGCCGACGCGAAGCAAAGCGTTGGCAGACGCATCGATTGTCATGATGTCTTCGACCGAAACGTCGACGTTGAACGTGTCGAGCGTTTGAAATTCGTCCTGCTGAATGAACGGAATGACAAAGACGCCACCCGCCCTTGACGACTTTGACGCGCGTATGCGTTTCGGGATCTTCAATCAAGTGGGAAAAGCATGGATTGCCCCCAAAAACCGTCTAATCCATTGATATAAAAGGGATCTTAAATTCTGAATAGTTTTTAGGTAACAAAAAAGGTAACAAAATTAGTCATTAGCTAATGCAGCTAGAGTATTGGCAGCCTGATGACTGGTTACCGGGTGTAAGTCAATATAAACTTGCATCGTTGTAGCGACATTGCTGTGGCCTAATAACTTGGAAACATCAGTAATAGGTGTTCCAGCTTCCAAAAGCAGTGTTCCATAAGTATGTCGGAGACCATGGGGCGTGACGTACGGTAGATTATGATCCTTTTCTAATTGATGCATCCATTTGCCAGGTTTACTTGGCGTTAACAGTCCACCATTGATATTAGTGAATAGCAATTGTTTTTTGTTCTTAAAGTCTAGTCCAAGAATTTCCATTTCCTGCTTTTGATGAGTGTACCATTCACTAAGTACCTTAACAGTTTGCTTGTCAATTGGTATGTGTCGCACTGAGGAGCTGGTTTTAGTTTTGCCGATTTTTAAACCGTTCTGTAGATTACGGGTTACTGAATGATGAATATAGATATAGCCATCATCGAGATTTATATCTTGCTATTTTAATGCGGCAACTTCAGATTTACGGCAACCAGTGAAAGCTAACAGCCATAAAAAGGCAAAAGCTCGTGGCAGCTTGGTCTGATAGTCAGATTTTAGGGCTTTAATGAAGATCTGAAATTCAGATTTGGTAAAGCTTTTTGGTCGATGATTTGGCTTTACACGAGGGTATTTGATCAGACCATTAGCCATTGGATTTTCGAAAATTAAATGCTGGGCAAGCGCTTCGCGGAAAATCATAGCTGCTTGCTGCCCTAGCTTAGCAACGTTCTTACGGTGTTTGGACCATTCCATTACCGCAGCTTGACATTCAGCAGTCGTAATCTTTTTAATAGGTCGATCGCCAAGAGCCGGTAAGATATAACAACGGAAATCTCTAGTAAATCTAACAACCGTTGATTCCTCACGACTGGCAGTATATGGGCCAATAAAAAATTTTTCATAGACTTCGCGATAGGTCATATTGTGGTCAATTTCGCGACCTCTTGCACGTTCAACTTTAATATTTGCAG
>JBHADD010000084.1:0-3407 GCA_041854925.1 Ligilactobacillus sp.
CACAGCAGCCTGTTCAGCCGCTTTAAAGAACGCTGCGGGAAAACTCCCAAACAGTCATCCTCATCGTAAAAATCGACAAGGCCAAACAAATGTTGGACGAATCCGCTGATTCAGTCAGTGAAATTGCACAAGAAATCGGCTTTGGCGGTTACTTCACTTTCGAAAAAGCCTTCAAAAAAACAACCGGATTCTCGCCGACCGAATGGCGCAAACGCAATCACTGGAGTCTGCTTTTAAGTCTTTGCAACCCAAGCACGAGCGCCAATCCCATCAAACAAAAAACAATGCTGAAGCTTTCAAAACGCAACGGATCAAGCGGAACGGAAAGGGTTGTCGGCCCCATGACGATCGCATGAAACGATCCAATCATCATTCCGATGATAAAATGCAGCGTCTGTGAACGGTACCGTTTCAGGCAGGTTCTGATGACTTTGACAACCGTTGCCGCACCAAACAGGATTCCTGCGACAAAGCACAACAAGCTTGGCAAAGCTTGAAAATTCAGCGTAATGACGCTCTTGATCGCAGAAATTACAGGGATATATGCTCCAAAAATCAGCAGCATCGTCGAACCGGAAACTCCTGGCAAAAACATTGCGGAAACAGCCACAACACCGATCAAAAACAGCTTGACGGAAGCAAACGCACTGAATTTTTCAAGATTCAGCACCGAAGAAGGAGCATTGCCGTTGACCACTCCGATCATGATTACCAGCAGCATGCCGGCCACAAGAAACAAAATCCCATTTGCCCCCTTCTTGAAGTGATTTTTTTCTTCAATGACGATCAGCGGAATCGCACCGGCAATGAATCCGATGAACAACGAGCTCACCTTGTAGATGTGATGCTCAAAAAGAGACGACAATATCATCACCGCCAGCACCATGCCGATTGCCCAGCCGATTCCGAGCTTTGCCAAATACTTTGCGGCGTCCTTTTTTTGGACGCGATTTCCTCGCATCAGGTCATCGATCGCCCCGATGAAATTATCGTAAAATCCCATGATAAAAGCAACCGTCCCGCCGGAAACTCCCGGAACGCTATCGGCAAGAGCCATCAAAAACCCGTTCAGTCCTTGTCTGATCATTTAAATTCCTCCAGTTTATGATTAGCTCATTGTACCATAATAAGATAAATTTTATCTAAACTGAAACTTAAGTTTTTCATAATAAATCAGTCAGCGTTCTTGAGGAAAATTCCGCAGATCAAAAGCGCAAAATGCTGAACGCTCCGCCGACAAAGCCAATATTTACGATTGACAAACGTCCGGCAAAGCGGCATCACCGTCTTTGTCAAAATCTCTGCATTTTACGGGCAGATTTCAAAAATTACCATTTTGCCAGTAACATCGCCCTGGCACACTGATTGAACAGGCGATACGCAGCGCTTCGTTTATCATTTCCAAATAAAAATGCCGGACAAAATCAGTCGCAACTCGACCTCATTTGTTCGACATTTAATTTAAAGAAGCTTTTTTCAAAGCTTCTTAAATCAGAATTCTTCCATCATTTTTTCCGCATCCTCTGCGGCCTTCACTTTATCGTTTGACTTGACGATCATTCCGTCCTCGTCAATCAGATAGGTCGTTCTCACGACCCCCATATACGTTTTTCCGAAACTTTTCTTTTCCTTCCAAACGTCATACGCTTTGATCGTTTCAAGATTTTCATCCGACAATAACGTAAATTTCAAACCGTGCTTTTCTTCAAAACGTTTGTGCGATTCAACGGAATCCTTGCTGATGCCCAAAACAACGGCTCCCTTTTCTTCGAACTGCGGCAAATGTGCGGTATATCCGCAGGCCTGCTTGGTGCATCCGGGCGTGTTGTCCTTCGGATAAAAATACAGAATTACCTTCTTGCCGCGATATTCATCGAGACTGTGCATCTTGCCGTTTTGATCCGGCAACGTAAACGATGGTGCTTTAATGCCTGTTTCCAACATTTCAAACCACTTCCCTTCACCATGATCATAACGCATTTAAGAATCAAAAGCACACAATAAGCTTGTGAATTTTTGCCTCAATAACATGGTGAAGCACTACATTTGACAAAAAGCAAAGAACTTTTTCAGCAATTCGTTTTAATTGTTCTGAGCTCGCAAAATGCCGGCAAAAAGCAGACATGCGCTTTATCGATTCGATAACCTGATTCACGCAATTTTTCGTTGATCATGATGAGCGCTTGCATTTCAAATTTCCATGCGGCAATCATGTTTTTGCAATTATAATCCAAAGCTAATTTTTCTTCGACAATCGCCTTCATCCCATGATAAGCCTTCATTTTTCTTTCAACATAATACGTTATTGCCGATCATACTTGGCAGACGTTTTTTTGAGCAGACTGATCATGTCTGCTTTGACCTCTTTTGGCCCGATTACTTCAATTTCGCCAAGGCCGACGAGCCATCCCAGCAAGATGATTGAAGGAACGGCATAAAATTCGATCAGAAGTTCGTTGCTTTTGTCAGTCTTGTCAGGATTTGCGCAAACCTTGATGTTTTTTCCGAACTGATCGATGATCGGTCCGACCATTTCTTCGCTTGCCGCAACGGTAATCTTTCGTTCTTCTCCGGTAAACATGCCCATTCTTCTTGAAACGTAAGTATTGGGACAAATTTCGCGCACCTTGACCATGCCTTCGCGTGTTTGATCCTTCAACAGCTTGATATCAGTCATTTTGTCAACGCGGTAATGGCGTTCAACCAGTTTTCCGCATTTATTTTTGATCGCATAAAGGTAATAGCGATCATCCGCCCAGATCAGGCTCCACGGGTTGACGATTTCTGCTTTGTCGCTTTTAGGGACGAGCTCCAGATCTTTGTTCCACTTCATGTAGGTAAAACTGATCGGCACTTTTTTATCGCAGGCTTCCTGAATCTTGTCCACGTTGTCCAAGATTTTTTGGTTCTCGGTTTTATTGTTGACCATCCCCAAAACATTGCGGTCAAGATAGTCGCGCTGGTTTTCGCTCAATAATTCTTTCAGCTTTTGCACCATTTCGTCCGCAATTTCTCTGCCGATAAAATTTGAAGCATTGATCGCATCAACAATCAATTTGAGTTCCTCTTTTTTCAGCAGTCGATTGCCAAGATAATATCTGGCATTTCTGCCCATGCTTCCTTCAACTTCGACGTGCCATTCTCTTAAAAGGCGCATGTGTCTGAGAATCGTGTCTTCGCTGCAATTATATCCCATCTCGACCATTTCGTCCTGAATCTCGCGCATCGTCAACGGATGGTCCTCATCCGTGCATCTGTAAAGCACATCATAAAGCGCAAGAATATTGCCGGTTTTCCCAGCCATTGCAATTCCTCCTGTCAAAATCATGCTTTGATACATAATTAAAAGCCTAAGCTCATCTGATTGAGTTCAGGCTTGACGTTTTCAACAATATTTTTCTTTAACG
>JBHADD010000085.1:0-8576 GCA_041854925.1 Ligilactobacillus sp.
AAAATGTTGATCATGAAATTTCCCGCTATGATCAGCGTGATGAAGATTGCTGCCAGCTTGGGAACAAAACTCAACGTCTGTTCCTGAATCTGCGTCGTTGCCTGAAAAATACTGATGATCAAGCCGACGATCATTGCAACTAAAATGACAGGTGCCGAGACGATCAGAACGCGAATCAACGCATCACGCATCACATCTGTTACGACTTCAATACTCATTTGCCTGCCCCCTTAATTGAAACTTTGAACGAGCGATTCGACCAAAAGGTACCAACCGTCGACCAAAACAAACAGCAAAATCTTGAACGGAAGCGAAATCATGACCGGGGACAACATGATCATCCCCATCGACATCAGGACGCTGGCCACGACCAGGTCGATGATCATAAACGGTATGAACAGCAAAAAGCCGATGCTGAATGCGGTTTTCAACTCGCTCAAGATAAAGGCCGGTGCCATTACCGTAAACGGAATGTCCTTATATGTACGATATTTGATCTTCCTTCGTTCGTTTTTTTGATCCAGATCCTTGAACAGCTTGACGTCTTTTTTGTCGGCCTGCTTATACATGAATTCCTTCATGCGGTTTTCAGACCTGTCGAACACTTCTTGCTGAGTAATCTTGTTTTCATTGTATGGCTGAATCGCATTATGATAAATATCGTTATAAACGGGACGCATCGTAAACATCGTCAAGAACAGCGCCAGCCCGATCAGAACCTGATTGGGCGGATTTTGCTGAGTCCCAAGCGATGACCTGACAAACGACAAGACGACGATGATTCGCGTAAACGAAGTCGTCATGATCAAAATCAGCGGAATGATCGACAGCAGCGTCATGATGACGAACGTATCGACGATCTTGCTTGATGAGCCTTGATCTTTTCCGTTGATCAGCTTATTGACCGTATTCGTCACATCGCTCGTGCTTACAGCGGCAACGTGGTCAGGCAGCCTGACCGCAATCAAAAAACAGACCATCATTCCGAAAAGTACCAGTGCCGCAATTTTGATATTCTTTTTATTGAACTTCATCATTACTTCCTCTTAACTTTCTCGAAAATTTTTTTGAAGTTTTCAGCCATTTCGAGCTGTCTTTCTTCATTTTGCCTGTTTTCCTGAATCAGCTTTTCTGCTTCTTCCTTTGACAGTTCCCTTACGATTTTGTTTTCCTGTTCCGAAAAACTCATCACGTAATACTTATCGATAATCAATACGATTGCCAAAGATGACGATTTCGTAACCGCAATTTTCTTCACGATGCGAAAATTTTCATTCGCTTGACTCGTGAAACGATTCAGATACTTCAGCGTCAACACGATCAGCAGCAAAACCGCTGCCAATCCGGCAATCATTTTGACCAAGGCCAAAATCCCGTCCATACAACAAAACCTCCAACTAACTGACGCGGATGAAACCGCAGAATTCATTAATTGAGTGTATTTTACATAATGCTTAAAAAACAATCAACAGAATTACATCTAACTTTTTAAGAAGTTTTATTGAACAACCAAATCCGTTACGTAAACTTGAATTACCAGCGTTTCGCCGATCTCTTCGTTGATTCCGTCTTTTAATTCGTTCTTCAAAGCCGTTACGCTGCCGGAATTGTTCAAAATGTCCGTGGCCTTTTTCTTCTTCATGACATTGATGACGGCGTCACGAATCACAGCCATGTTTTTCTTGGCTTCAGCGGCCTTGTCGTCATTTTCGACCAAGATCGAAATCTTCAGACGCGCATACTGCGTATTGGCCGGATCATCCGTTGCAAGGTTGACGACGAACTTCGGCACGCTGACCAGTTTTTCGTCATCGGAAATCTTGCCCGTTCCGGCGTTGCGCTTGACGGAAGAACTTGCCTGTTCCGTCTTTGGCGCAAGAAAATGCGTTGCGAGGACCGTGCCGCCGACACTGCCGCAAATCGTCAAGATCACGATCAAAGGAATCAGGATTCCCCACTTTGGACCTTTTTTAACTTCTGTTTCTTCACTTGCCGCAGGCTTTTTTGTCTTTGCCTTCGGTGCTTCTTTTTTATTATCCATTTTCACCCAACTCTCTCGTTTTCTGAGGATTTGTAGTCATCCTCCGTTGCATTTACGTCTAACAATCCGCTAAAAACAAGGCGGCGATATGCAGTGATTTTTTCAACCGCTTCTTTTGCGGTATTTTTGATGACGATCGGCGTCCCGTCCGTCAAAGTAATCACCGTGTCCGGTCGTTCGTCGATTCTGACGATCATGTCCGGATTGAGATAAAATTTTTCGCCGCTCCATGCTGTTAATTCAATCACGCTACCACTCACTTTTTATTTATTTCGCAATTAGCGCTTCAAGTTCAGCAATTCCTGCAACATTTCGTCCGAAGTCGTAATGCTGCGCGAGTTTGCCTGATATGCACGACTTGCGATGATCATTTGCGAGAACTGATCAGCCAAATCGACGTTTGACATTTCCAAGAATCCTGATTCCAAAGTACCAGTACCACCAAGACCTGGAGTTGCAAAGTTCGGATTGCCCGAGTTGTTCGTGACGGAGAAGTTGTTGCTGCCTGATTTTTGCAAACCGGACGGGTTGTTGAATTTGGCAAGCTCGATCTTGCCCATCGCATAACGCGTATCACCATATTTTGCAACAACAAGGCCTGAATTATCAATCGTGACTGATTCAAAACGCTGACCGTTGACCATTTCAGGAATATTGATGTCAGCGAGATTTGACCCCGTAGCGTTCGGATTGCCGAAATAATTTTCACCCTTGAAATTGTTGTCCCAAGCAGCAGGGATATTTCCCTTTGTCGGTTGACCCTTGACGTGATAACCGTTGGAGTTGACGAGCAAGCCTTGGCTGTCGCGCTTGAAGGCACCGTCACGCGTATAGTATGTCACAGCATCGGAATCGGCCGTTGCTTCCTTGCGCACGACGAAGTAGCCTTCGCCTTGAATGTAAAGGTCCATGTCCTGACCGGTAGATTCCATGTTACCACGGCCCGTCATCGTATCAATGGCGCCGGTCTGCATCCCAAGTCCGACCTGCTTGCCGTTGACACCGCCAAGACCCAAGCCGGGTGCTGAGGCTGACGTCGTATTTTGGCTGACCATGTCCTGGAATAAGACACGGCCTGCTTTGAAACCGTGCGTATTAACATTTGAAACGTTGTTGGCGATAACGTCCATTTGAGTCTGAAAACCTTTCATGCCGCTAACGCCTGAGTAAAGAGATCTTAACATTTAAAAATTCCTCCTGTTAAATGATTGCATCTTTTTCAGTCGTTCGAAAGATGCAGCAGCTTCCTTTCGGTCCGGCTGCTATTTGATAAATTTGGTACTGTCGATGTTCGTGACAGTTCCGATTTCGTTCATGCCCATCGCCGTAATAATCGTTTTGTTCTGAACGTTTGCGATGAGCCCCATATCTTTGTACAAGAGCAAAGACTCCCGGCTTCCCTTTTCCTGAAGCTCAGAGACTGCTTTTGAAATTTGAACATAATCGTCATCCGCAAGATTTAATTTTCTGGCACTCATTCTCTTTTGAGCGTGATTAGAAATTTTCAACTGTGCTTTTTCAAGTTCATTGCCAAAATCTTGCTGATTCCTCTTTTTTTGTGCCTGGGCCGTTGCGTGATTTTGATTTCCCAAGCCAACTTGAGAAATGCGCATCTTTTATTCACCAACCCCGCTAAGAGAACTCATGTCATAATACTTGCCGTTGACGCTGATTTGAGCAAAACCGTTTTTGAACGAAACGCGTTCAACCTTGCCGGTAAACGGCTGATTCTTCTCGTCAACCATGTCAACCGTTTTGCCGATCAATGAAAATGCCTGTTGCTGTTGCGAAATCATCATCGCCGTCGTAACGGTCTTGTTCAGCTCATTTAAAGTTTCCATCGTTGAAAATTGAGCCATCTGCGAAATGTAGTCTGTCCCGCTTGAACCTGACGATGACGAATCGCCGGAAATCGAAGGATTGCTCATCGCAGTCGAAATAATTTTCAAGAAGTCGTCAATCTTGATCGTCGAGTTGTTGTTTCCGATGTTTTTCAACGTCTGGGAATTAGCCGCCCCGGCAACCGCCTTGGAAACGTCGGCCGTTCTCAACGCTTGACTGATGGCCGCATTGTTAACTACTTCTGTCATCTTTTTCTCCTTTCCTATGCCAAAATACTAATCGTGCTCGTCGGCACTTGTTCTTTTTTGTCCTCATCTTCCTGCTTGGACTCAAGAACTGGCGCTTTGCGATAGCCGTTGACCGTTCTCATCTGACGCATGCCTTTTTGATCGAACTGTTGAGCACCGTTTTGATTCGAATTCAACAGACTGCTCGTGTCCTGTTCAAATTGTGGCGTCTTCGTCACGGTTTCAGGCTGCTCCGACTTTTGAAGATTGAAACTTTGTGTTGCGCGCTGCGTCGAATTGGCCTCTGCATTTTTCAAAATCTGCTCAAGCTTGCCGGTAACCGACTGCAGCAGCTGTTTTGCCTGATCGGTCTGGACGTTGAACTTGAGCGAAATGCCCTGTTCGCTGACGTGCATCACGACGCGCACGTTACCGAGCTTGGCCGGCGTCAGCTGCAGCGTAATCGTTTTGAGTCCGCCGTTTTGGCCGACCGACGTCGAAACTTTTTCAACGATCGGCTGAGCGAGTTTTTCAGCTGCTCGCGTCGTTGCAACATTCATCTTGGCTGAAAATGCAGCCTTCGTATCAGCCGGAGCGTTTTGAAGCGCCTGTGCCTGATTGTTGAGCGTCGCAAGCTCGTTCAAATCGACCTTTGCTTCGCTTGCTTGGGCTTCAACGTTTTGAACCGTGCCGACTTCTTCAACTTTGACGTTTGCCTGAGCCTGTTGCTGCTGATTCGTTGCTTGCTGAACCTGATTTTGTTCTGCCTGCTGAGTCTGTGCGACGCTTGTGACTTGCACCGCTTGCGCCTGTGCCTGAGACATTTGAACATTGTCATTTGTTTGAACGTTTGCTTGAACGTCAACGGTTTTTTCACCCTGTGTCGTTGCTGCGGACGCTTGCGTTTTTTCGTCCGCATCCTCTGTCGGCTGCGTTTGAACTTCTTCAGTTTGGACATCAGCCGTGACCGTTTGCTGAACCGTTGCTGACTCTTGGCCGGAATCTGATTCCAAAACTTCTGAAACCGTCGTTGCATCAGGCGTTTCACTTTCAGTCACTGAAGACTTCACGTCAGTTTCAGCAATTGCTTTGTCAACTTGAATCTGAACCGGCTGAACCTCAACCTGAACAGTTGCAGTTTGAGGTTTATCAGACTGTTGATCTTTGACCGCAACTTTTTTATCATCAGCATCTTGCTTGGAATTGTCGGAAACCTTTTTCCCGTCATCTTCTCCGTCGTTGTTTTGGCCGGCATTTTTTTGATTGACTTTTGTCTGCGCTTTCGACTTGCTCTTGTTGACAAGCTTGCTGAACGCATTCTTGTCGCTTGCCTTGACCGTTTTGGGCGATGTGCTTGAAACGGATTCGACTGCGGCTGAACCGACATTTGGCATTACCTTTTCCATTTTTTCACCTCCTTTCAAATTCGTAATCTTTACGCCATTTTATACTTGGGACGATTGGCCATCTCATCAAGCTGTTTTTGCTCTTCATGATTTGCTTCAAGCTGATAGTCTTCTTTTTGCTTATCGCGCAGCTTTTCCAAGACTTTTCGCTCTTTTTGCGCTTCAACGTATTCGCTCAAAGCTTTTTGATGTTCGGTATGAAGATCTCTCAAACGACTATGTGCCGCCATTATTTCGTTATCAAGCTCGGCCAGATACCTTCTTTGCACCTGAAGTCTGCCAAGATTGAATTCGCGTACGTCCATCATGTCGCGTTTTTCATGTCCGAGCTCAACGATTTCCTGTTCGGTCTGATTGATCATCCTTTGAACGTTTGCAAATTTGGCTTTTGCCTGATCTTCCAACGTCATGCGATACTCCAAAACTCTTTGCAAAGAAAATTGAAATTTCTTCATTTAAAAATGCCCCTTTCCTTTGGCTTGTCAGCCGGACCATTGACCGCTCGGCACTTCTTCAAACAACCCGTGCAATCTGCTTTCCGTTTCTTCAAAACTCGAATATTCTTCAACGCGTTGCTTCAAAAAATCTTCAATCGGCACGTGCAGCGAAACTGCATAATCAATTACTGCATTTGAACCTTTCTTGTAGGCCCCGATATCGATCAGATCCTTTGAATCATTATAAACGCCCATGTTTTCGCGCAATTCGCCGGCATCTTTCGCATGTTCTTCCGAAACAAGCTCCTTCATCAGACGACTCAGACTGACTTGAACATCGATTGCCGGATAGTGATTTTGCGAAGCGATTTTTCTTGAAAGAACGATGTGTCCGTCCAAGATACCACGAACTGCATCGGCAATCGGCTCATTCATATCGTCACCTTCGACCAGCACCGTATAAAATGCAGTAATCGACCCCTTCTCAGACATCCCGCTTCGTTCCAGAAGCTTTGGCAGTTCCGCAAACACCGATGGCGTATAGCCTTTGGTTGTCGGCGGCTCACCTGTCGAAAGCCCGATTTCGCGCTGTGCCATCGCAAAGCGAGTCACGGAATCCATCATCAAAACGACTTTTTTGCCCTGATCCCTGAAATATTCAGCAATCGCGGTTGCCGTATGCGCGCCCTTTAATCTGACGAGCGGCGGCGTATCGGACGTTGCGCAAACCACGACCGACTTGGCGTAGCCTTCTTTTCCCAAGTCTTTTTCAACAAATTCCATTACTTCGCGACCACGTTCGCCGATCAGTCCAATCACGATCACGTCTGCCTGACAATATCTTGCGATCATCCCGAGCAAAGTACTCTTGCCGACGCCTGAGCCGGCAAAAATACCCATGCGCTGGCCTTCGCCAACGGTCAAAAGCCCGTCGATCGTTCTGACGCCGGTCGGCATAACGTTTGAGATTCGCTTTCTTCTGAAAGGATCAGGCGAATCTTGAATAACGGGATAATCGACCAGTTTGTCAGTATCGATGTCCGAATCGTCAAACGGTCTGCCCAAGCCGTCAAGCGTGTGACCCAAAAGCTGCGGGCCGACTTTGACCTGAAGCGTCTTGCCTGTCGGTTTGACGACGCATCCTGGCCCGATTCCTTCAAGTTCGTCCAAGGGCATCAAAAGCACCGTTTCTTTGACGAATCCGACCACCTCTGCCAAAGCGACCTTGTCAGAACCTTTGACGGCCACTTCGCAAATTTCGCCGACGAACACGCTGAGTCCTTCAGCCTTGATGACCAAGCCGACGACTTCGCTGACTTTTCCATAAGTCGTATAAAATTTGTGATGTTCGGCTTGATATAAGTAATCTTCGGCCGGAAAACTCAAATTAATCATGCTCATTCTCCTCACCCAAGCTCTTTAAGAACTTTTCCAAATCTTCTTTGATGTCTACGGTGATAAACGACTCGTTTGACTCGATTTTCACCGTGTACGGCTTAATGCCTTCATCTTCCAGCACCGAATAACGCAGATTTGGAACTTCTTTGTGCATCTTGTCCAAACGATCGATCAACGGCTGCTTGTAGCAGGCGTTTGCTCTGACGATAATCATTTCATCCGGTTTTTCCAGTTCCATGAAGACGGGGGCCAAAATATTGGTGATTGTTGAAGCATCGACATCAAGCTGCTTTTTGATCAGGATCTCTGCTAGCTTGATCGCAAATTTTCGCAAATCTTCTTCTTTTTCTTTGGCAAACTTCTGACAATCTTCGTTCGCCTGATTCAAATTGCTTTTTTCCTGCTCGATGACTTTTTGAGCAATCTTCAATCCCGCTTGATAACCATCCTGGTAACCTGATTGCTGACCATCGTCATAGCCTTGTTTTTTAGCATCTTCTTTAATTTGTTCAGACTCTGCATTTGCCTTTGCGATGATCTCCTGTTCCATCTGCTCAAGCTTTTTGCGATGCTCTTCGCGTTCTTTGAAAAGTTTTCTTTCCGTCCGACTGATCAGGAGCTGTTCTTCGTTTGGCAAATTGTCCTCAGGTTCTTTTTTCTCAATGACCTTCGTGACGATTTCCTTTTCGTCTCCTTTGGTTACGGACGATAACTTGACTATGCTGCCTCTTTTACTTGACCACTGCATCTTGCTCGCCTCTTCCGATGTAAATCTCTCCTGCATCGTCTAAGCGACGGATAACTGCAACGACTTTTTGCTGTGCTTCTTCGACGGACGACAAACGAACCGGTCCCATGTACTCGAGATCTTCTCTGATATTGTCGGCTGCACGCGTCGACAGGTTCTTGAAAATGAATTCTCTGATATCTTCTGCAGAACCTTTGAGCGCAAGTTCCAAAACGTCGTTAGGCACATCGCGCAAGACCTTTTGTACGTCGCGACCTTCCAACGTGATGATGTCGTCGAACGTAAAGAGGTTGGCCTTGACTTCTGCGCCAAGTTCCGGCTGACGTTTTTCCAAATCGTCGATGATATTCTTTTCCGTGCTGCGACTTGCAGAGTTGAGAATATTGACCAACGTGTTGACGCCGCCGACCTTTTCCGTTTCGGATTCGTCAAAGCTCGTGAACTTGCTTTTCATCACCTGTTCGATTTTCTTGATGA
>JBHADD010000086.1:0-2985 GCA_041854925.1 Ligilactobacillus sp.
AATCGGCATCGTCCAGCACGGCGAAGACGTCGGTTCCTCCAAGTTCCATCGTTGCTTTGATCAGATTCTTGCCGGCTTGTCCGGCAATTATCCTTCCGGCCTTTTCCGACCCGGTCAGCGCTACGCCGCAAATGCAAGGATCTTCCATAATATTTGCAGTCTGTTCATGAGTTAAAAAGAGATTCTTGAACGCGCCTTTCGGAAAACCGGCCTCGACCGTCAGTTTTTCGAGCAGATCGGCACATCCGCAAACAATGCCTGCGTGCTTTAAAATCACTGCATTTCCCAGCAAAAAACACGGCGCCAGCACTCTGATTGCCTGTGAATAGGGAAAATTCCACGGTTCAATGCTCAAAACGATTCCGAGCGCCTGATGATAAAGCCTGGCTTTTTTTCCGTTTCCGTATTCATAAGTCTTCGGCCGCATCAACTCGATGCCCTTTGTTCCGTAATATCGCAAAATACCGGTACAAAGTCCGACTTCTCCGCGACCTTCACGCAAAAGCTTGCCCATGTTTTCGGCAGCTTCGCGTGCCAGTTCTTCGACGTTTTCGTCCATGACGTCGGCAAGTTTCAATAAAAGCTTTGCCCGTTTTGCGACTGATACGCTTTTTTGGCTTTCGTAAAAAGCAGATCCCGCTTCCAGCGCCTGCTTGACCTCTTGATCGGTTGCCGTCGGAAAATCGCGGACAATCTCTCCGGTCGCCGGATTGATTGCAGTATATCTCATGTTTTCACCCCTCGATTTCTTTCAAACATTCATCAATAATCCCAATTGCCTGTTCAATCTCTTCTTTAGTTGCGGTCAAAGGCGGAATCAGCCGAATCACGTTGTGGAAAGTCCCGCAATTGAGCAGAATCAGTCCCTTGGAAAGCGCAATCTCTTGAACTTTTGAAACGATTTTTGGCAACGGCTTGCCGTCTTTTCTGAATTCAACGCCGTTCATCATGCCGATTCCGCGAATGCTTGAGATGACGTTTGAATGTGTTGCCTTCAAATCTTCAAGCCTTTCTCTGATGAATGCGCCCTTTTTTCGAACGTCTTCCAAAAAATCTTCATCAATGACGTCAAGGACTGCACATCCCGCCGCACAGGCTAACGGATTGCCTCCAAAAGTTCCGCCATGCGCTCCTGCAAGCCATTTATCCATGTATTCGGTTTTTCCGATGACGGCACTGAGCGGGATCCCGTTTGCAATTGCTTTGGCAGACGTGAAAATGTCCGGCTGAACGCCATAATAGTCTTTGGCAAAAAGATAACCCGTTCTGCCGTAGCCGGACTGAACCTCGTCAAAAATCAGCAAAATACCGTGCTCATCGCAGATTTTACGCAATTCTTCAATAAAACGCTTCGGTGCCGGCAAATAGCCGCCCTCGCCCTGAACCGGTTCGATCACCATGCAGGCGACTCTTTCAGGCAAAATCAGATTCGTAAAAATTTTATGTACGGAATTTAAACACCGCTCGATTTCTTCTTGTTCCGCCAGATCCGTATTCCAAACATCAGGAAAATCAGCGTGATAAACCTGCGGCAGTTCAGGTTCGTAATTTTCTCGATATAATGCGCTTGAAGCCGTCATCGAAGCGCAAAGCAGCGTCCGCCCGTGAAACGAGCCGTTAAACGCGATTATCCCCGGGCGTCCCGTCGCTTTGAGCGCCAGTTTGACTGCGCCTTCGTTTGCTTCTGCACCGCTGTTTGAAAAATAGACTTTGTATTCGCCGGGGTTTCCGACCCTTGAAACAAGTTTTTCTGCAAGCTCCACGTATTTTGGATAATACACGACATTGTGTCCGCCGTGAACCAGCTCATGCAGCTGCTTTTCGACTGCTTCGACGACTTTTGGATGATTATGTCCGCAATTGACGACTGCAACCCCTGACGCAAAGTCCAAATATTTTTTGCCGCTTTCGTCAATCAGCCATGATCCTTGTCCGGAAACCGCTCCGATTCTCGTCGCACGACCAGCGACCGGCGGAAAAACTTTGAGCGACCTTTCATATAAACTTTCCATTTTAATCCATCCTTTACTCGATACTTTTGCATTTTTACATGACCTTCGACAAAAATTCGCGCGTCCGCTTGTTTTCAGACTTGTAAAAGATATAGTCGGCATCTCCGGCATCAGCAATTCTGCCTTGATCCATAAACAACACCTTGTCTGCCACATCCCTTGCAAACGACATTTCATGCGTGACGATGATCATCGTCATCCCGCTTTTGGCGAGTCTTCGCATGACGTCCAAAACGTCACCGACCATTTCGGGATCAAGAGCGCTCGTCGGTTCGTCAAACAGCATGACTTCAGGTTTCATCGCAAGCGCCCTTGCAATCGCAACGCGCTGCTGCTGCCCGCCAGAAAGCGACTGCGGGTAAGCATCGGCCTTATCGTCCAGCCCGACCTGTCTTAACAGCTCATGCGCATATCTTTCCGCTTCCTTTGGCTCTGAAACCTTCAGCTTGACGGGTGCAAACGTAATGTTTTCAAGCACCGTCATGTTCGGAAACAAATTGAACTGTTGGAAAACCATTCCCATCTTGCGCCGCAAAACCTGCAGTTCCTTTGAGCTGACGCTGACGATGTTTTTCCCTTCAAATTCGATTTCTCCTTCACACTCCTCCAACCGATTCAAACAGCGCAGCAAAGTGCTTTTGCCGCCGCCTGACGGTCCGATCAAAACGACTTTTTCTTTTGGGTAGACTTTGAATTCGATATTTTTTAAAACCGAATTTGACCCGTACGATTTCTTTAATCCGACAACATTGATCAAAGGTTCCATCTTATCCACGCCTTTCCAAATCAAACGATTCCGTTACTGTACTTCCTGCCCATTTTCTTTTCAAGAACGCTGACGCCCTGCGACAAAAGGAACGTCAAGATGAAGTAGATGATTGCGGCAACGATCAAAGGCGGAACAAAATCATAAAGCGTTCCGCCGATTCCGAGCGCCTGGGCCGTCAAATCCTGAACCCCGATGTAAAAAAGT
>JBHADD010000087.1:0-3067 GCA_041854925.1 Ligilactobacillus sp.
ATACGCAAAAAAACCGGATGATTTGCAATTAATTGCAAATCACCCGGTTTCTCAATTTGAGGCATTGTTTTTCCTAGTCTCTTTTATGTCTAGTTTACGGTTGCTTCGCATGAAACGCCGAAATGATCGCTGATTGCCGGCATTTTCTTGCCATCAAACACGACTCTGCTTGTTTGCGAAACAAAATTTTTCGTTGCAAAAATAAAATCGATTCTCAAAGCATCCTTGTTGCCTTCCCAACCATCGATGTCTGCTTCAATCGTATTTTCGCCTTCTTTAACGTCAGCTTCCACATACGTGTCACGCAATAAAAGCTTGCTGTCAAGAATTGCCTGATAGCCCTTCGTGTTTGCCGGATTGTTGAAATCACCCATAATCACCAGGCTTTCTCCTTGAGTAGCCAATGCTTCTACCGCATTTTTCCACTCATCCAGGAATCCGTCCTTGAGCCACGAAAAATGCGCGCTGGCAACGCAGGTTTTCTTTCCGTCAACAACGGTTTGGCAAAAAAGCATCTTCCGCGTATGATAGTCCGATGGATCATCGCCTTTTGAAACGAGTACGCTTGAAGCTTCAAGAGGCTCTTTTGAAAAAATCGCAACTCCTTCGTTGAAACGATCATACCCGACGTGGTTGTATGCATAGCTCCAGTAGTACTTTGTTCCTTTTTGGGCAAGGTATCTCGCAAGTTGCAGTCCGTAATTGTCCTCGTGGATTGCGATTTCGCCTGCAACAGGACAATACCCCGGCAAATCTTGCGTCGCATTGGAAGTCATCAATTGATTCACCTCTTGCAAACATACGACGTCATAATCGCCGCTAAAAATTTCATCGCCCAGAATTTTCAATTTCCTTTCAACGTTTTCGCCCAACAAACTGTGCGTATTCAAGGTTAAAAATTTAGCCATCTTTGCGTATTCCTTTCAAAAAAGCCAGGAAATAACGCGATTCCCCGGCCTAGTATGTCAACCACCATCGGCTTAAAGTCGATGACTTGTGAACAAACACCCCTATATTGAGTGTCCGAACCACAATTTGCATAGATACAGATGATTTACTCAAACAGCCATAGTTGCTCGAACAGTGATTATCTAATTACCAATGTCTTTTATGTCTCCAGGTTGCCATAGAGACGATTTATTAAAGCTCAACCGACCCAACGACCGTCTTGGCAGAAGTTTGACCAAGCTTGTCAATTTTAACCTCTTTGACAGCATCCATGTTTGTGAATGCGACCACGATCGTCGTGCCCTTGCCGGCTTGTTTGACTTTGTCCCAATCGCAAACCGCAAGCAGATCGCCGGCATTTACGGTTTGACCTTCTTTTACTTTGACATCGAAAGGTTCGCCTTTCAATTCAACCGTATCAAGTCCCATGTGAACAAGCACTTCAAGTCCGCTGTCTGTCAACAATCCGACTGCGTGTTTTGTCGGAAAGACGTTCGTGACTTTGCCTGAAACCGGTGCGTAAACTTCTGAGCCGGTCGGATTAACAGCAAAACCGTCGCCCATCATTTTCTTGGAAAATACAGGGTCTTTGACGTCAGTAATCTTGATCGCTTCACCGTCAGCCACGCTGACAACGTTTTCTGTCACGCCTTTGTATTCAACGTGCTTTTCTTTAGAAGAAGCATTTCCCGAAACGTCAACTTTTGGAATTTCGACGCCGGAATCAAGCAGATCCTGGACGTCAGACTTCAAAACGTCCGCTTTAGGTCCATAGACTGCCTGAATACCATTGTCTTTGACGACGAGTCCCAAAGCTCCGGCATGTTTCCACGCGTTTTCATCACCGACTTTGGCAGCATCCCTGACCGTAACACGAAGTCGCGTCATGCAAGCATCAACGTCGACGATATTTTCGCGACCACCGAGCAAGTTGACAATCTTGACGATTTGTGAATTAGGATCTACTTTGCCGTCAGAAGTCGTAGCAGCCCCGGTCGATTCGGACGAATCACTATCATTGTAGTTGCCGTTTCGACCAGGAGTTGCATAGTTGAACTTCTTGATCATGAAGTTTGCAATGAAGTACATGATTACGCCAAAGAGAATCGATACCCAAACGAAGTTCAGAATGTCACCCAAAAGTCCGGCTTTAATAGCCATTGGCGTTCTCGTCAAAAATTCGATATTGCCAAATGAGTGAACGCGCAAATGAACGAGATCGGCCATTGCAAATGCGCAACCTTGAACTATGGCATATACGAGGTAAAGCGGCATTGCGACGAACATGAACATATATTCAAGCGGTTCCGTAACACCTGTCAAGAAAACAGCAAGTGCGGCAGAAACGTACATTGACTTGTATTGTTCTTTTTTATCTGGATCAACGTTGCGGTACATTGCGTAGCAAAGACCCATCAATGTACCTGTAGCACCGATCATTTGCCCAACCTTGAAACGAGCAGGAGTCCAGTGAGTCAATACGTACTGATACTTCTCAATATGTCCTTCGCCATGCAAGTTAACCAAGTCGGTTGCCCATGCAAGCCAAAGAGGATCTTGACCAAACACCTGGTGACCGGCTTGAGCGCCAGAAAGAACCGTATACGTGCCGCCAAGCGACGTGTAGTTCATTGGAATCGTCAGCATATGGTGCAAGCCAAACGGAAGCAAGAGACGTTCCAATGTCCCATAAAGGAACGGTGCAAGGAAGCGTGCACTTTCCTTAGAGTTGGCAATCCATGTGCCGAAACCGTTGATTCCTGATTGAATAACCGGCCAAAATGCTGCCAAAAGTAATGCAACGATTGCAGAGCGGAAAATAACCACCATCGGAACGAAGCGCTTACCATTGAAAAATGACAAAGCATCCGGAAGCTTGCGGAAGTTGTAGTACTTGTTGTAAGCCGTCGCACCAACGAATCCGGCAATGATGCCGACGAAGACGCCCATGTTCAATGCGGGCGCTTCCAAAACATTGATGAAATAATCAGCTACGGCAATCTTCGTTCCGAAGATTGTATGTACGTAAGCATGACCATTCGAAATCATGTCGGTTGTAATTCCGTATACCGCACCCGTGATCTTGTTGAGGAAAATAAACGACAACCCGGCAGCAAAG
>JBHADD010000088.1:0-4524 GCA_041854925.1 Ligilactobacillus sp.
ATCAAAATGATTGCAGCAACTGATTGTACGGCCGTCATCAACGACAAGTCAAAATGCAGAGTCCCGAAAACAAATGCCAACAATGATGCCGGCCCCAAAACGTTTAACATGACGTTGACCGCTTCTTTGAAGCTTCCGATCGTAATCATCGGGCTCTTTCTTGCAAGCCATAAAAAGATGCTTCCGACAAGAATGATCAAAACATCCGTCATCAAAAACATGGATCCTACAAGAAACATCATTGAAAATGCAATTGCCGCCTTATTCCTAAGATACCAAGTTTTCACAAGCTGATCTTTCAACTTGCCTTCGTTTGGTGCATACTTTTCGTCATAAAAAATCTTGTAGGTTACCTTGCGATCTCTCAAATAGAAAAATTTGTCGCACATAACGACTGCCGATTTGGCTTTGTCTACCTTTTTTGGGGGCAAATTGATTCCAATCAAACGACCTTTTTCGTTTTTGAGGACCTGCGACTTCTTAAATGAATATTCATCTTTGGCATATGAGGAATTCTTGGCAATTTGCTGCAGTTCCTTGTCATTTAGCATTTGCGAAACCGCAGGCATGTACTCGCCGATATCGACCGTCGTCTTTTGCTGATAATAAAGCGGAACCGGCGTTAAAATAAGCGCAAACAGGAAAAAGAATACCAAAATCAACTGCCACCACTTCATTGATTTGCGATTCGTGAACATTTTTACAGGTGACGTCCATGCTGCGAAATAATTTGCCGGAAATGCGTCTTTCATTATAAAAACCTCGTTTCAAATACTTTATACAGCTATTTTACCACTTTTGCAATCGCTTGCAAAGACGATAAATCAACTTTCCCTAAATACGCGGCTCTGCATTTTCCAAAACAAAAAGGAACCGGATTCCCGGTTCCCCTAGCAATTAATTAAACTAAAGGAGTTCATGGGAGAAAGTTAGCTCCCATGCCTCCAAAATTTCCGTTAGCCCTTGGCACCGCCGGCCGTCAAACCGGTTACGAAATATCTTTGCAGGTAGAAGAACAATGCACAGATCGGAAGTGCAATCAAAATAGCGCCTGCGGCAAACAAGGCAACTTGTTGATTTTTAGGATCTGAGATGAATTCCTGCAGCCCCACGGCAACCGTCAGATTCTGCTCTTCGCGAAGCAGGTAGCGAGCCGTCATGTAATCGCCGAACGGTCCCATAAATGCCCACAAAGCCTGAACCGCAATCATTGGTTTGACAAGAGGCATGACAATCTTCCAGAAAATCGTGAAGTTGCCGGCACCGTCAAGTTTGGCCGATTCGTCAAAATCATAAGGCACGGTGTCAAAATAGCCTTTCATCAGCCAGGTATTCATCGGAATGCCTCCGCCGATATAGATCAAAATCAAGAACCAGTCATGGTCAAGTCCATTGAGAAGCATGCCCAAAACGTAGTAAGCAGTCAGAGCAGCCATCGTCGGAACCATTTGAACGACGAGGAAGAAGGTCAACGACCACTTTTTGCCGGCAAAATTATAGCGCGAATACGTGTAACCTGCAAGGGTGATAACGGCAACTTGGACAACCATCGTAAAAATAGAGATGATGAGCGTATTTCCGTACCAAGTACCATAAAGCGTATTCGTAAACAATTCCTTGAAGTTGTTCAACGTCCATGGTCCGCTGAAATCAAGCGTAAAGGCAACAACATCGCTGCTCTTAAATGCAGTCATCGTCGTAATCAGCAACGGATAGATAATAATTATCGAAAGCAAAATCATGTACAGATACGTGAAGAAATGTTTTAAGAAACGGTTCCTCTTGATCGAGCTTTGCTTTTTGACTTTTATTTGTTCAGCCATCTTAATCATTCCCCTCTCTAATCCATGTCAAAGGCATGCGACTTCTTGAATACGAACAACGAAACCGCAATGACAATTGCTGAAATAATCAACGTAATCGCAGAAGCAAGTCCATATTGGGGCGTATTGCCGGTCGTCAGCTTATAGATCCATGAAATCAAGATATCCGAATTTCCGGCACCGCCGCCAACGTCTCCGGGGCCACCATTGTTGAACAGGTAGATGATGGAGAAGTTGTTGAAGTTGAACGTGTATTGAGTCACGAACGTTGGTGCGGCAACGGCCAAAATTGCAGGCAGCGTAATATGATTGAACTTTTGTACTGGCGTTGCACCGTCGATCGTCGCAGCTTCATATAAATCTTCAGAAATCGATTGCAAAATACCGGTCACCAGCACGTAGATATACGGGAAGCCAAGCCAGCCTTGAATCATGATCAAAGCAACCTTTGTCCAAAACGGATCAGTCATCCAGCTGATCTGCGGAATATGAACCGGCAAGAAATGATTCAAAAATGGAATTACCTGGACGTTGATCGCACCGGCCGAATCATTGAAAATGTTTGAAAAACTCATGATAGTGACAAATGCAGGGACAGCCCATGGCAGCAAGAAAATAATTCCAAAGATTTTTTTGCCTTTGATGAAATCTTGGTGAGCAACAACAGCCGTGAAAATACCGAGCACGATTTGAAGCGTTGAAGCACACAGCGTCCAAATCACCGTCCATCCAAAGACTGCACCGAACGTTGCACGATAGGAACTGAGTGTAAACATATCGTGAAAGTTTTGAATCCCGATCCATGAGATAAGCGATGCAGGCGGAATATGGTTAAAATCGTAATTCGTAAATGCCATGAGCAGCGTTACGAAGACGGGCAAAATGATCGTAAAAATCATTAAAATATATGCCGGGAACGTCAGCAAATAAGGAAAACCGTCAGTCGTCAGCGAAGCACACATTTCCTTCCAAGTCTTAGGAACGTCCTTGCCTCGATTGATTGCTTCTGCTGTTTTTTTGGCATCTCTAACATTGGCAACATAAAACATCAAAAAGATAACCGTGATTAAAAATTGCAGCGTTCCTCGAACCATCAGGAACATCGAATGATCTCTTCCGGCAACCGTTCCAAGCGTAACAAGCCCGACCAAGGCATTGAAACCGAAAACGGCCATTTCAATGATAAAAAGAGCAAAGATGCCTAAAAAGATGATTCCTTTAGATTTTTGACCATTTTTCAATTGACCAAGTCCAGGAATCAGAGAAAGCCACATTGTTTTCTTTGGATTCAACTTTTCCATTTAAATCCCACTCCTTTAAAACGACATAAATAATTGCTATCGGCGAAAGCAAAAGCCTTCATAATCAAAGAGTTTGGCTGATTGCCAAACTCTTCTAAAAAATATTTGAAAAGTATCAAAGATGAACGGGCAAGACTAGCGGACAAAACCAATACTTGCGTACGAGCTCATGAACGCTCGGCTCCACACCTTGCTAATCCTTATACTTTTGCTCAATCGATTGACTGATCTGTTTTACAGCAGCATCTGCAGCCTGCTTTGGCGTCTTCTTGCCAGAAGCCGCATTTACGACCAAGTTTTCAGCACCCGTCCAAACTTCAGCCATTTCCGGAATGTTAGGCATCGGATCTGCAGAAGCAAATTGCTTGATAACGGCCTTGGATAATTCCGTACCATTCTTGACCGCATACTCGCGAGCATTCTGATTGGCAGGAACTTCTTGAACGTCCTTGTAGAACTTCTCTTGATTCTTGTCGTTTGTCAGATAGTCGATAAACTTTTGGCAAGCGGCCTTATTCTTCGTATACTTCGAAACGACCCATGCCTTGCCGCCGCCAAATGCTTGATATTCTTTGCCGTTGTTCAACGTCGGAATCGTTGCGACGCCATAGTTAACCTTGTCTTTCTTATATGTTGCGGCCATCCATGGACCATCGATGACTGCGGCAGTCTTGCCGGACGTAAATTGATCCGTGATGAAGTTTTCGTTTGATGTCGTTGACTGCATGCCCTTTGGCCAAACGTTCTTGAACCAGCCAGCGATGTATGTCAAACCTTCAACTGCACCGCTGTTGTTCAAACCAAGCTTCTTAGGATTTGTATTGTTGTCACCGAAGACATAGCCACCATACCCTTTGATCAAGCCGTAAGCGTTATAGAAATTTGTCCATTGGCAAAGGAACCCGACGTTTTTGGTCTTGTCGTTTGCATATGCGTACTTTGGATTCTTGGAAAGAGCTTCAAGATCTTTGAACGTCTTAGGAGCCGTCTTGATAAGATCCTTGTTATAGTACATAACGAGCGTTTCTATTGCGGCCGGTTCGCCATATTGCTTACCGTTAAGCGTAACAAGTTTTTTGTCGCGTGAATCGTAGCGCCCGGAGACAAGCTTAACGTCAGCCAATTGGCCTTGCTTGCCCAAAACGCCGACTCTGTCAAACGGAGCCATCATCACGTCCGGAGCTTTGCCTGCAGGTCCGTCAAGTTTCAAAGCGTCCAAAGTTGCCAGAGCATCCTTCGTCTTTACGACAACCTTGACGTTGTTCTTCTTTTCAAAGTTGCCTTTGACTTCATTGATATAATCTTTGTAGCCTTTGTCAACGGAAATCGTGATCGTCTTCTTTGAAGAATCGGATCCGCTTTTACTGCTTCCGCAAGCAGCCAATGAAACAGTTGCACCC
>JBHADD010000089.1:0-3890 GCA_041854925.1 Ligilactobacillus sp.
TAGCGGCTCACAAGCACGCCGGCACCGACACCTGCCCCCAGTGCCACACAAATGAAAACATTGGTCAGTGCTGCGCAGGCCCCGACAGCTGCAAGTGCAGAAGAACCAACAAATTGGCCGACGATGACAGAGTCAGCCATATTGTATATTTGCTGAAAAAAACTGCCCAAAATCATTGGCATTGCAAAAACCGTCAACGCTTTAAGAGGCGTATCCGTGATCAAATATTCATCTTTTGACATTATCCTATTCCTCCACAGCCTTTATAATTCCACTTATTCTTTCCTTTGCCAAAATTTATTCCATATATTCAAAATGTAAGTTCTAAATTACGTTATGGAATAATTATATGTAGTTACAGCTGCTAAGTCAAGCCAGCGTTTACTTTTAGCAACATAAATGATATGATGTTTGAGGAAAATTACTATGCGGGGGATATTATTTTACAGGAGGGACGCTTATGTACCTGGACGGTTTAGATGAACTGGATCAGAAGATCATCCAGTTGCTTATAGAAAATGCACGTATTTCTTACTCCGATATCGGTAAAGAAACCGGTATTTCCAGAGTGGCAGTAAAAGCCCGGATTCAGGCTCTGGAGAAAAAAGGCATAATTGAAGAATATACAACTATAATAAACCCTCAAAAGATCAGCGGTGCTGTTTCATGCTATTTTGAAATCGAGACAAGACCAGACCATTTGTCGCAGGTGACGGATATATTACATAATAATGATACCGTCACGCAGATTTATCGTGTCACAGGAAGAGATAAGCTGCATGTACATGCCGTTGCTTCATCAAGTGATGAAATGGAACGCTTCCTGCACACGGTCATTGATACGCTTCCCGGCGTTATCAGCTGCAGCTGCAACACGATCTTATCACGTATTAAAGATATTAAAGGATTACGGCTATAGAGTCCTGCATAAAGGAGATGACAAGACAAGGTGCTTATCAAAAAGTATAAGCATAATGCTAATTTTCATTGTGATGTAATCAATCTCTATGTCACAGGAGCTTTTTGCTCTGCATTTATCCCCAAAAAACGATCGAGGTGAAACGCAATGGCAACAAACAAAGAGATACAAGCCTTTGCAATCAAATACTATAATCTTTACATGAATCCGCAGGCGACGTTTGGCGAAGCAACGGAAACGTTTGCTGACGAGTGTCTCACCCTGGGGTTTGAGGTAATGAAATATGGTGAAGGATTGGAGCGCGAATATCCTGATGAGAACGTGTGGGATGCTGAAGGGTTTGACGAAATCAGCGATGACATAACGGACGTTCATCTGCTTGGTTCCGCCATTTTTTCAAAGTGGACGGCCATGGAACAAGATGATTTTTCCGAACTGAGTTTCAGAACGTGGTTTATCATAGCGTTTGCGCGGCTTGCGACGATAACTGATGAGAAGCAGACAAATCCGTTTGTTCTGACGGGAAAGCTGAAACGGTTCAAACTGGTTTCGGGAGATTTGAACAAGGAATCGGGTCAAACAGACGATGAAGACGCGATGCAGGTTCTGACCGTTTCTTCTGACGGGAAAATATGGCTGAAACGCTATAAGTCCAGCGAAAATGCAGAGATTCCATGGGCTGTTGAAAAGATAGCGACAAATCAAGAAACGTTGGAAAGCATCATGCATGCTTTTTCGAGTTCATTCGAGGATTATGATGCTTCGCTTGTGTTCCATGTCAAAGTCTGGCAGCTTGAACTTGTCGATACGGAAGACAGGATTGTCAAGATAAGCGGTCCGATGTTCGGAAAATCAACTTTCAGATCACTGTCTGAGTTTATGCGCGAAAAGCTAGGAAGAAACGACCTGCTTTTATTTGACGGAAATTATGATCCGATTGATCGCATCGAGGCAAAATATGACAGAAACACCAAAATCATGATGAAAGATCGAGAAGATGATTACGTGATCTGGGATTATCACGAAAAGCTCGTTGTTGATCGCGAGTCGGAAACGATCGAATATTTCCGCCAAATCGCAGAGGAGTGCGATGTTTGTCATAAATATCACGTGTCAGAGGGCGTGTCGCAGCTGCTTGACAATCTCGATGCTGACGTCTTTTCAAAAAAAGAAGGCAATCCGCCTGACGTTTATGTCGATCCGCTTGAATCGAAAAACTACCAGATCGTCATCAGGACAAGACGCGGAAAATGTCGAAAAATCACTGGAACGTTTGACAAAAAGGACCTTCCGATTAATTGGAGCGAGTTTATAGAAAGTTTGTTGGACTTTGTTTCGTTTTACGGAACGGGCGAAATGTTGGACGAAAGAAAATACGGGAAAATAAGACGTCGGCGCAATGAACTGATTTTTTGCAACGTCACGTTTGAAGAATACGGTCGCAAGTACTGGTACCTTGCAGATGAAGATATTTTTGAGCCGGGAGATTTTGTCATTGTTCCGGTCGGAGAAGACAGGCACGAAGAGATTGCCAGAATCGAATTGATCGAGTATCGTCTCAAAGCAGAAGCACCGTACCCGTTTGATAAGATCAAGCATATTCTGCGAAAGTTCGATCGGAAGAGGGATGAAGGACTTTTGGAATAATTTAGCGTGATCAATCAGATTCTCGCTGCGGTTTGGCGCGGTGAGAATTTTTTTGTGCAAATATTGCAAAGAACCCTCAAGTGAAGAGTTCGGTGATGGTTGCCAAACTCCATGACAAAGTAATGAACCAAAGACATAATTTTCTCCACCAAGTCTCTACTGCATTGATCAAGAACCACGATTTGGCAGTAGCTGAGGAGTTGCGCAGTAAGAATATGCTCAAAAATCATGCTTTGGCGCTTAGCATTTCTGACGTTGGCTGGCGAATATTTCTCGGCATGTTGACTTATAAAGCAGATCTGTATGGTCATCAATTCATCACAATCAGCCCAAGAAATACTACCCAAACATGTCACGACTTCGGCTTTGTGATGGGAACTGATGATACTAAAAAGCTAACCTTGTCTGATCGTGAATGGACGTGTCCTGACTGTGGCATTCACCATATTCGTGACTGGAACGCAGTTAAAAATATTCTTGATAAGGAAATAGCTGAACTATCCTGGCTTATCTGTCCCTATGGCAACCCGGGGACATAAAAGACATTGGTAATTAGACGACCGCTACTTGATTACAGCTTCGGATGGTCAGGCAAGTTGTTTGTATCTATGTAAATTGTGGTCTGAAATCCGTTAGGGTTCATAGCTCACAAGTCGCTGACTTTAGTCGGTGGTGGTTGACTTCAAGGAGAGTCATATTCCGTAAACGGAAAACCGATGTTTGCAGAAGATTGCCAAGCGTGGGTTCACGGACCGGTGTATCCTGAAGTGTATGAAATGTTCAGGGATTTCAAATATAATCCTATTGACGATGCTCGCTTTGCGATTTTTGAAGGCGCAGATGATAAGCCTTCCGAATGCGATCGACAGGTCATCGATTTGGCCTTGGATGTTTTTGGCGAATACGGCGGTAAAGTTTTGGAAAAAATAACACATCAGCAGATACCATGGAAACTTGCCGGAAAAGGGTATGCGGATGATATTCGTTCCAATGAAATCATCACTAAGGAAAGTATAAAAAATTATTATATCGAAAAAAATGCAGAGTATGATTTTTCTTCAGAGGAGGGAATAAAAAAGTATCTCAGCGATATTTTGTAAATGTTGCTTGGAGTTAAAAATTTGCCGCTCGTTTTGATTTGAACGAGCGGTTTTTTAAACGTTAATCGAACGTGCATTCGTAATGTTTGTGTGATATAATTATCGAAAATCATATTTTGGAAAATTTAAAACGGGCAGTCTGATTTCGGTGAAAAAATTCGTTTAAGAGGAGGGATTTTGGTGAACAGGGATGATTTTGAAAAGTTCGTCATCCAAAACTACGA
>JBHADD010000090.1:0-3648 GCA_041854925.1 Ligilactobacillus sp.
CCCGCATTTTGCTCTTCAGTGCGTTTCATGTCTTTTTTGGCAAGTTCCAGTGCCAGTCTGACGTTTTCTTGATGTGTTCCCAAAATAATTCCTCCAGTGATTTTTTCTTCTATTATAAGCTAATTATTCACTGATTTCGATTTCGTCTTCAGACTGATTGCGAATTTTTTGAACCAGCCTGAAACAAACGAACCACAAAACGGCTCCGAGTGCTGGACCAAAGGAAGAGCTGTTCAAGAAAAGCGACAGGAAAATAAAGATAAAGAACACAATGGTGGTCGGGTTCGTGCATTTATAAGCAGGGAGCTTGAAACCTTCCTCTAAAAAACGCATCCGATCTGCGGTAGCGATAATGAGCAATCATGGTCAGGATGCAAACGAGAATATAAATGTCGCACGAAACCGAAGCAACGAAAGAAAATGCATCGCTCAAAGCTTTAAAACAGCTGAGAATTGGCGCAAACAGCATGACTGAAGCAGAAAACAGAACGCTGTTGACGGGAATGCCTCGATCTGAAACTTTCATCAAAAACTGCATCTTTTGGCTGTGAGATTCGCGGGCCAATTGATACAGGTGGCGCCCCGTTGAAAAGATGGCGCTGTTCAAAGTCGAACATGCGGCAACGATGACGACAAAGTTGATGATCGAAGCGGCAGCCGGAATTCCTGCCAGAGAAAAGATTTGAACGAAGGGACTGCCTTGTTCTGAGATCGTCCTCCAAGGGGTGATCGTCATAATGACGAATAAAGCACCGATATAAAAGAGCAAGATGCGTATGATGACCTGGTTGATGGCTTTTGGCAAAACTTCTCTGGGATTCTTCGTTTCAGCTGTCGTGATTCCGACAAACTCCATGCCTTGAAAGGCGAAGAAGACCATCGGAAAGGCATTGATGAACTCATGAAAACCGTTCGGGAACATGGAGAATCCCTCAAGGATGTTTCCTAAAGAAGCGTGCGTCCCGGAAGGATTTTCATGATGCGTTGCAATCATATAAATGCCCACGATAATTAAAAAGATGATTGCAACGACCTTGATGCCTGAGAGAATCGTTTCAGAATTGCCAAAAAACTTTACGACGCTTAAATTGATCAACGTTAAAGCTGCCAAGACAACGACTTGAATCAGCCACGAAGGAATGTTTGGCAGCCATAACTTTACGTAGGTCGCAATCGCAATCAGTTCGGCCATTGCAGCAAGCGTCAACTCAAGCCAATAGCTCCATTCGGCAAATTTGCCAAGCGACGGTCCAAGGTGGTGATAGATAAAGGAAACGAACGTGTGCTGCTCGGGATCGGAATACATCATTTCACCGATTGCTCGGAGCATGAAAAAGAAAAAGATACCGACGATCAGATAAACGAACAAAATAGATGGACCTGTTCTGTGAATCGTACTGCCGGATCCCAGGAACAGTCCCGTGCCGATGCTCCCTCCAAGGGCAATCATCTGAACGTTCAGATTCGTCAGTTCGCGTCTCGTGCCGTCTTTGTTGATTTCTGCCATTCTGTGTCACTTCCCGGTTTCTAAGCTAAATTTTGGCCAATGCCTGGTCAAGATCCGCAATCAGATCGTCAACGTTTTCGATGCCAACGGAAACGCGGATCAAATCAGGAGTGATGCCTGATGCTTTCAATTCTTCTGCTGAAAGCTGCGCATGCGTCGTGGAAGCAGGGTGGATGATCAACGACTTGGCATCCCCGACGTTTGCGAGCAAAGTAAACAGTTCGAGATTTTCAATCAGTTTCTTGCCGGCTTCTTCACCGCCCGTAAGCCCCAACGTGAAGATCGAACCGACGCCTTTTGGAAAATCTCGCACGGCCAGGTCGTGATATTTGCTCGATTCAAGTCCAGGGTATTTGATCCATGAGACCTTTGGATGCTTGGAGAGGTAATCGATAATCTTTTCGGCATTTAAAACGTGGCGTTCAACGCGAAGGGACAGCGTTTCAAGACCTTGAAGCAAAAGGAAGGAGTTAAACGGAGAGATGGCAGCGCCCGTGTCGCGCAAAGCACCGGAGCGAATCTTCGTGACAAATGCAGCGCCTTTGAGATCCGTATAAACAAGACCGTTGTATTGCGGGTTCGGTGTCGTAAATCCAGGGTAGCGGCCGCTCTTTGCGTAATCGAAGTCGCCTTTTTCGACAACTACGCCGCCCATGGTCGTTCCGTGACCGCCGATAAATTTCGTTGCCGATTCAACGACGACGTCTGCACCATGTTCGAGCGGACGATAAAGATATGGAGAAGCAAAAGTATTGTCAACAATCAGCAAAAGACCGTTTGCGTGCGCAATTTCTGCCAGGGCATCGATATCGACGAGGTTGATGTCAGGATTGCCGATCGTTTCAACGTAGATGGCCTTCGTCTTGTCGTTGATTTCTTTTTCGAAATTGGAAAGATCGTCCGGATCGACGAAGTGCGTCTTGATGCCAAGCGCATCAAGCGTCGTGTTGAAGAGGTTGAACGTGCCGCCGTAAACCGTTGATGAAGAAATGATTTCATCACCCGTTCCGGCAATGTTCATAATGGCCGCCGTAACTGCGGCGAGTCCTGAAGCAAGCGTGATGCCGGCCGTGCCATGTTCCAGCTTTGCGATGCGTTCGTCAAGAACGGCCGTGGTCGGGTTGGTCAGACGCGAATAAATGTTGCCCGGACGCTGCAAAGCAAATTTGGCAGCTGCATCTTTTGCGTCTTTGAAGACGTAAGAAGTTGCTTGATAAATCGGCGTCGTGCAAGCACCCGTTTCATCAATAACTTGTCCTGCGTGAAGTTGTAAAGTTTCGAATTTGTAATCTTGATTGCTCATAAAAGAGACCCCCTGTATTTTTTAGAGACGTCAAATCGGACAAGCAATAAAAAAACGTCCCCGTGAAAGAATATCTTTCACAGGGACGCATTCCGCGCGGTACCACCCATCTTTACTGCAAGCTGCAGCCTTTTCCGGCACTATCATGCCTGGGATTATATCGTATCCTCACGAACCTTGAGCTTGCACCCTCGGTTAAACTTAGAGCTCATCTTCAGTTTGTCTAATCCGCCTTCTTTCACCATCCGAAGGCTCTCTGTCGGATCAAAGTCCACTTACTCTTCTCTTCAACGTTTCTTGTTATTTGATTTGTTGGTTGAAGTTTAAGCCCATTTTCAAATCTTGTCAACACTTTATTTTAATTTTTTTACAATTTTATGCTAATATATTTTTGAAAGGGTGAACCAGATGGACAGACAGGAATTTGACGAAATCATCTTAAAAAATGCAGAAGCTTTTTTCGACTATTTTCGCTTGGCATGCATCGCCGTCAGAAATGAAAAAGTTGCTGAAACAAGCGATTTTTTAGAAAAAACATTTGAAAAACTTGGTGCCAAAAAGGTTGAACAGTGGCAGTCAGAAGGCGCCAGTCCGGTCGTCTTTGCTGAATTTTCCGGTAAAAGCAAAGAAACGATTCTATTTTACAATCATTATGACGTTCAGCCGCCTGAACCCGTTGAAGAGTGGAATTCCGATCCGTTCGAACCGACGATCGAAGATGAAAGACTCATCGTTCGCGGTGCTTGCGATGACAAGGGCGAACTCGTCATGCGCCTGGCCTTGATCAAATATTTCAACGAACATGGCGGATTGCCAGATCGGAAGAGCACACGTCTGA
>JBHADD010000091.1:0-2524 GCA_041854925.1 Ligilactobacillus sp.
CCCTTGTCAACGAGCTGGTCAAACGAGGAGAAATCAGTGCAGATGAAGCAAAACACCATCCTCAAAAAAATATTGTGACAAGGACGTTGGGAATTTCTGAGAACGTTTCGCTTGATTTTGATGAACTGAGCTTGGTTTCAGGAGACAAGATGATGCTTTGTTCAGACGGATTGACCAATATGGTTGATGATGACGTGATTGAAAAGGTTCTTCAAAAAGCCGAATCTTTGAACGATCAATGTCAAGAATTGATTGCAAAGGCAAACGAAAATGGCGGTAATGACAACATTACCGTTTTGCTCGCTGACTTTTCTTCAAAGGACGGTGAAATGCCATGAGAGAAGGATATGCTTTAAGCGGGCGCTATAAAATCATCAGACCGCTTGGCGAGGGCGGGATGGCCAACGTCTACCTTGCGCATGACCTGATATTGAACCGTGATGTTGCCGTTAAGCTTTTGCGGCTCGATTTGCGTGACGATCAAGCGGCAATCAGGCGTTTCAGACGTGAGGCCAACTCTTTGACCGAACTCGTAAATCCATACATCGTCAATATTTATGACGTCGATGAAGACAACGGAATGCAGTATCTGGTAATGGAATACGTTGACGGAACGGATCTCAAAGAATATATCGCAAAGAATCATCCCATGCCGTATGCGAGGGTTATTGAAATTTTCTTGGAAATCTTGTCCGCCGTTGATGAAGCGCATGCCCACGGAATTATTCACCGCGATCTGAAACCGCAAAATATTTTAATGGACAAGAATGGCAACGTTAAAATTACTGATTTCGGAATTGCGGTTGCTTTAGCTGAAGAAACGATGACGCTTACGAATACGCTGATGGGATCCGTCCACTATATTTCGCCGGAGCAGGCGAGGGGAAGCATCATTACCAAGCAATCCGACATTTACTCGCTGGGAATCGTATTGTTTGAGATGCTGACCGGCCATGTTCCTTACGAGGGAGAAACGGCCGTTTCAATTGCTTTGAAGCATTATCAAAGCGAAATGCCGTCGGTTCGACAATATGACAAGAAGATACCGCAGGCTTTGGAAAACGTTGTTTTGCATGCGACGGCCAAAAATCTGAATGATCGCTATCAAAACGTTGCAGAAATGGAAAGGGATCTGAGGACGTCCCTTTCTTCAAGTCGCATCAATGAGCCAAAGTGGCATCCTGCTGTTGCCGTTGACGGAGAAACCAAAGTCTTGCCGACATTGGACAAATCTGTCACGGAACAAGAAGAATCTGATCAGGTTAAAGAATTGGGTTCAGAAGTGTCGAGCGTCTTGGGAACACCGGTCAAGCCCAAATGGTGGTCATTTTTGCTGAAGGGCAAGCGCAAGTGGCTTTTATTCAGCGTAATCTTGATCCTGGTTTTGCTGGCATTTTGTTTGATGCTTAGGCCAAAAGACGTTGCGGTCCCCGATTTGCGAGGAATGACGCGGTCTGAAGCTTCCAGGATGCTGAAAGACGAGAAGCTTTCTTTAGGCAAGGTCTCATATCGCTACAGTGAAAAATTCAGCTACAACCAGATCATTACGAGCAATCCTGAATACGGAACGAAGGTTAAGGAAAATACTGCCGTCAACGTCGTCGTTTCTAAAGGACTTGAAAAAGTCAAATTTGGAGACTACCGCGGCAGAAATTATGATTCAGTCAAAAAATTCCTGCAGAAAAAGGGCGTAACCGTCTACAAGGAAATGAAGTATTCAAATAAGTACGCCAAAGGCGAAATTATTGATCAGTCGATTCCTTCAAAAGAAAAGATCGTACTGTCTCAGGCAACGGTTTCCTTTACCGTCAGTCTTGGGGCCAAAAATATTTTGGTTCGCGATCTTAGAGGGTATTCGCTTAAAGAGGTTCAGGACTATGCTGAAGAAAACAGCTTGAACCTAATTATTAAACGGATTGACTCCGATGAGCCGGTCAATACCGTAGTTGCTCAGTATCCTATCGCCAATACCTATGTCGGTCGCGGAAGCAATTTGAACGTGTCGATTTCAACCGGAAAGAAGGACGAGTTCGTTTCTTCATCAGCGTCTTCAAGTTCTTCATCATCATCTTCAAGTTCTTCAAAGGAGCAAGAAGACGGTGTGCGAAATTTCACGAAGAGCATTTCGATCCCTTACAAAGGAGAAGACGGTCATCCGGTTACGGTCAGCATCTATGTTTCAGATAAGAATCATAATTTCAACAAGGCATACAAGATGATGTCGATCAGCGCCGATGCCAACGAAACAGTAAACTTTAGCGTTGATTCGGGACAGGTCGGCAAGTACAAGGTTGTCGCATCGGGCGGAACCGTACTCGTCGAAGATGATAACGTTACGCCATAAAAGATAATCCGAGATGGTTTTTGAAGTGCAATAAAAAAGTTAGACAAAATTAAACAATTAAGCTGTCATGGCATGATTTCGGTATTCTACCGGAGTCATGCCTTTTGTTTTTAAAGAAACCCGTTCGTAATTAAAGAAATGGATGCAGTCTTGAACCATCATTTGAAATGCAGTAATGTC
>JBHADD010000092.1:0-4042 GCA_041854925.1 Ligilactobacillus sp.
CACCGATATTTACGTAGAGGTGCCTTTTGGCTGACATCAGTTTGCCGAGTTCTTTTTGCTGAATTTTTTCCCAGTCTTCAAATTCTTTTTTCAAATGTTTGTCGATTTGGCTGATTGGAGTCACCTTCTTTCATTTTTCAATTATAATTGCGCATCCTGAAAGTGCAAACAATATGAACTGTGTGTTAGAATTGTAATATATGTTACTTGAGGAATGAAGGGACGTGATTGAGTGAGGAAAAAATATCTGTTGGCACCGCTTTGTTTTGGAGCGATGGTTTCGTTTGCCTTTGTGAAACCCGCAGCCGTTCATGCGGACGACGAGTTTGATTTGAACGTTGAATCGAACGACTCGCTTTTTTCATTGAAAAACAGTTTTAACTTCAGCTATAACAATCAAAAGGCGGTGCTGGCAAACAAGGAAGAAACTCTGCTTAAGAAAAATCAGGCGGAAGAAGCAGTTCTTTCAAAGAAAAACGCCGATGCCGAAGCTTTAAAAAAAGCCGACAATATTAAAAAGATCAATAGTTTTCAAAAAGATGCGCAAAAAAAACTTGATGATTTGAAAAAGCAACAAGCTGCTGATTTGGAAAATGCGACGAGCGATCATGATGAAAAAGTTGCTGAATTAAAAAAAGAAATTGAAGAACTTGACAAGGATGCAAACGATTATCAGGACAGGCTGGCCGAATTGAACGAAAAAATCGACCAGGCCGACAAAGATCTTCAGGATTTTAAAAAACGTCAAGAAGATGATTACGCAAAGCTTGCGCAGGAATTATCTGATCAGCAAAATCAATTGGAACAGCGACTTGCTGAAGAGCTTCAGAGTTTTATCGATCAAAATAAGCAAAAATTGGCCGAATTGATTGCCAAAAACAAGGCAGCTTTGGACAAATTAAAAGCTGATGACCAAAAAATTCTGCAAGATCTCGCCGCAAAGTATCGGGACATGTACCAGCAGGCACAGCTTAATTTGAAACGCTATTTGATTAATCATCCTGCAAATTCCCCAAAGCAGCTGCTTTATCAGCATGACAATAAGATCTTGACGACAAAAATCGGCAACAGCACGGTAACTTGGCCAAAATCCGGCGGAAATAAGACCCCTGTATTTTCCAAAAAATCAACAGGCAAAAGTTCAAGCAAATCTGACAAGCAGCATGAGATTGCGCCTAAGCAGGCTGTGACCGTCAAGAAAAAATCCGAAAACAAGCAAGGCGATTTTCCGTTTGGCGAAGCATTTGGAATGATTTTGGCCGCAGTTTGCGCCGTTATCGGAACGACGTTTGTTTGGCGCTTCAAATCAGGCGGGGATGTTGAATAATGTCTTTACAATTTTGATTTTTTTGATTAAAATTTAGTTGATGTTTCAATGAGAAGCAATAGTAGGGGAGTCAACGACAGAGATGCGCTTTTGGCTGAGATGCGCAGCGATAACCCGAAGTGGGGGCTTTGAGAAACCACAGTTGAATAACAAAAAAGAGCGGCATTATTGCAAAATAGGTGGCACCACGGTAACTCGTCCTATTCCTTTTGGATTAGGGCGGGTTTTTTGTATATGTCGAAGACGGAAAGGATGTTTCGTAATGGAAAACAATATTATTTTGACGGGTGACCGCCCAACGGGAAAACTTCACATCGGTCATTACATCGGCTCGCTTAAGAAGCGCGTTGAGATGCAAAATACGGGGAAATACACTCCGTACATCATGATTGCCGATCAGCAGGCATTGACCGACAATGCTCGCGACCCGGAAAAAATCAAAAATTCGCTGATCCAGGTTGCACTTGATTATCTTGCCGTCGGACTTGATCCGAAGAAATCAACGATTTTCGTTCAATCGCAGATTCCGGCGCTTGCAGAACTTAATTTGTATTATCTCAATTTGGTGACCGTGTCTCGTCTTGAGCGCAATCCGACTGTTAAGGCGGAAATTCAGCAAAAGAATTTTGAACGTTCGATTCCTGCCGGCTTCTTTACTTACCCTGTCAGTCAAACAGCAGACATTACTGCATTTAAAGCCAAATATGTTCCTGTTGGCGATGATCAGGAGCCGATGCTTGAACAGGCAAGAGAAATCGTTCGCAGCTTTAATTCAATCTATGGCGAAGTCTTGGTTGAACCTGAAGGAGTTTTTCCGAAGAAGGGCAGTGGACGGTTGCCTGGACTTGACGGCAATGCCAAGATGAGCAAATCGCTTGGTAACTGCATTTACCTGTCTGATGATGCGGATACGTTGAAGAAGAAAGTCATGTCGATGTACACTGATCCTAATCACATTCACGTTGAAGATCCCGGACAAGTCGAAGGAAACATGGTCTTTACTTACCTTGACATTTTTGATTCTGACAAAGAACATGTTGCCGACTTGAAGGAACGCTATCAAGCAGGAGGTTTGGGCGACGTTAAAATCAAACGTTATTTAAATGAGGTTTTGGAAGCGGAACTCGGACCGATTCGCGAGCGCAGGGCAGAGTTTGAGAAAGATATTCATGCCGTTTACCAAATGCTGAAAGACGGCAGCGACAAGGCAAATGAAGTTGCCAACCAGACGCTTGAAGAAGTCCGTGCCGCAATCGGCGTCAATTATTTTGACATTTTGAAGTAAAGGCAGGAACAGCGAATGAAAAATTTGGTCATGCTTGATCTTGGCTCGAATTCGACGCGAATGTCGATCAACCAGGTGGATGACAAGGGAAACTTTACGGAAGTCAAGCGGATGAAACAGATGACGCGGATGGCAGAAGGCATGGGGGCAAGCGGCACTAAGAAGCTTGAAGCCAAAGCAATCGAGCGAACATTGAATGCTTTGCGGAATTTTCAAAAAGAATATCAGAACATGCCCAATCTGACGGTTCGCGGAATTGCTACGGCTGCAGTGCGTTCGGCTGAAAACAGCCTTGAGTTTTTGGAACGCGTCAAGGAATTGACCGGAGTTGACGTCGAAGTGCTTTCCGGAAGCGCTGAAGCCTATTATGATTATGTCGGAGTGATTAATTCGCTGAACGTCAAGGATTGCGTTATTTGCGACATGGGCGGCGGAAGCTTTGAACTGGCCGTTGTCGTTGACAAAGATGCCGTCAGCTATGTATCGATACCATATGGCGCCGTCAGTCTTGCAGAAAAATTCAATGCTCATGATAAAATTTCGGCGCAGGATCTTTTCAAATTTCATCGATTCATTTTATACAAGTTCAGACAGCTTCCATGGCTGTTGCAAGGAACAAAACTGCCGTTGGTTTTGCTTGGCGGGGCCAACAGAACCGTTGCCAGAAAAGAATTGATGCGTTTGGGGAGAAAGAATCTTGAAAATATCCATGGCGTTTCGATGTCAGCATATTCTTTTATCGAAACCTATACGGAATGGCTCGGAATGAATCGCAAGGAGCGTGCGGATATTTTAGGACCAGAAGCTGAGCGTGCCGATATCATCATTGCGGGGCTTTCGCCAATCGTATTTTTGATCGAGTACCTGCAGACTCCTGAAATAGTCTTTTCCGAATCGGGCGTAAGAGAAGGCGTCCTGTATTCGATGCTTAAGCGTGAATAAACGAAGGATGGCTTAGAATTTTAATTCTAAGCCATTTTAACGTTTTTCATTGAAAACGTTTTACTAAAGTGTTGACTATTTTTGGTGAAAGCGTTATCATTAGACTTGTCATCAAGATTTAACGGTTTGGAGGAATGAATATTATGGACGAAAAATTTGCTGTAAACGTTGTTGTTCCCGCTTCGCTTGAAATGGGCTACGTCAATCAAGGGTCAACCGTGTTTGATCAAGAAAAGATCGATAAATTGGCAGACAGGCTAGGTGCAAACTTTGAAGTTTCCCCAATCGAATATGATGGTCATGCTTTGAGGGGAACGTACCGCAAGGATGGCGTGACTGTTGTTCCAAAACAATATGAAACCGCAGTTGCCGGTCGCCTTGAAGGAGCAAAAATCGTGTCCGACATTGATTTGGACCATGCCGGCGCAATTGATGAAATCGTTGCAAAAGTTGAAAAACACTTTAATTTGGCAAAGTAAAACAAGGTG
>JBHADD010000093.1:0-3388 GCA_041854925.1 Ligilactobacillus sp.
ATTAGGTTTGATTGCATGCCGCGTGTTTTCGTTCATGTCAGTTGCACCGATTCTTTCTGAAAAGAATTTTCCGAATCTTTGCAAGCTGATTCTTGGAGGCGGGTTGATTCTGTCGGCATTTTCTCTTTCAGCAGCCTTCGAAAAAGAAGTTGCTTTGGCCGTCTTCATTTTGATGGCAGTCAAGGAAACGATTTTTGGCTTGGCGATGGGATATTTATGTCGCCTGGTTTTTTTCGGGGTCATGATTACGGGCCAGTTCATTGATTTTCAAGATGGTTTTATCATGGCGCAGGCGTACGATCCGACGATGCAGGCATCAACCTCGCAATTTGGCAAAATGTACTATTGGCTTGCAATCATGGTCTTTTTTGCGAGTGGGTTGTACAGGCAGATGATCAGAGGTCTGATGACTTCGTTTGACATCGTCAGTCTCGGATATCCAACTTTGACGGACGAATCAATCGGAGGAATCGTCAAGCTGTTTACCAAGACGCTTGAGATGGCCTTCAACATGGGAGCACCGATCATCATTTCGATTCTCGTAATCGATATCGTGCTTGGAATTTTATCACGTTCGATTCCGCAGCTGAACGTTTTGATGCTGTCATTGAACGTGAAGACGACAGTCAGTTTTATTATCTGCATGCTGGTTTTGCCGAACATGGTCGATTTTTTGGCAAGCAACTTTTCAGAGATGATTCAAAATATGGCCGACTTTATCAAATCAATCGCTTAGGAGAGGCAGGTGAGAAGTGATATGGGAGACAAGGATGGAAAAACAGAAAAACCCACCCCGAAGCGAATTCGTGATTCACGGAAACGCGGTGAGGTAGCAAAGAGCCCGGATGTCGTTGCGGCAGTCGCGTTGTTTGTCTTTGCGATGCTATTTGTTCCACTTTGCGAATTTTCCATAAACCACTTCTCACCTTATTTTGTCAATTATCTTGAGATGCTGGCAAATCCCGATCAGATGATCGGAAGCTTGGGAAAAATTGCGTTTCAGGCGATTTTGATGATTTTTATCATGACGGGACCGTTCATGCTGATTGCGATCGTGATTGGCATCGTCGGCAACATCGTTCAAGTCGGACTGCTCTTTACGGCGACTCCGATCAAGCCGGATTTCAAAAAACTCAATCCGCTGAACGGCCTTAAGCAGATGTTCAGTCTGAGAGCATTGCAGAATCTGGCCAAATCGCTGGTCAAGCTGATTATCGTCGGGTATCTTTGCTATAGGAAATACGTTGAAACGATTCCGACGCTGACGAGCCTGTCTGAAGTCGGAACGGGCAAGGTCTTGTTGTTCATGCTGAACATTTGCAAGGATCTTGCGACGCAGATCGGCATCCTGCTTGTCGTTATTTCTGTTTTTGACTATGCGTTTCAACGCTACACGCATATGAAGAACTTAAAGATGTCAAAACAAGAAATCAAGGACGAAATGAAGCAAATGGAAGGCGATCCGCAGGTCAAGGCCCAACGCAAAGCCAAGCACCGCGAGATGATTCGAAATGCGGTCGCACAAGTCAAAGATGCCACGGTTGTTTTGGCCAACCCGACGCACTTGGCAATCGCAATCAAATATGATGCGGAAGGTGCCGGCGTTCCTCAGGTTTTAGCCAAAGGGGCCGATGACGTGGCAATGAGAATCAAGGAAGAAGCCAAGAAGCAAAACGTGCCGATCATTGAAAACAAACCGTTGGCACGAGCGCTTTATCCTAAAGTCGATGCCGGCGATTTTATTCCGGTCGAATTTTATGAAGCCATCGCAGAAGTCATTGCTCTTGTTTACAAGCTTGAGCAAGAAGCAAAAGGAAAGATTTAGTCAGGAGGAGAAGGTAAGTTGGACAATAAAGCGAAAGCAAAAAAAGGCGGGTTGACGCCTGCTGAAATTGTAATCTCTTTTCTTGTCGTCGGCATCGTCGGATTGATCATCATTCCGTTGCCAACGTCATTGCTTGATATTTTTATCGTTACGAACTTGACGATTGCAATTAATATTTTGCTCATTACGTTGTTTACCAAATCAGTTTTGGAGTTTTCGACGTTTCCGACTGTTTTGCTGATTACGACGATGTTTAAACTCGGTTTGAACATGTCGTCGACGCGCTCCATCCTGACGACTGGAAACGGCGGGCATGTGATTGAGGCCTTTGCCGATGTCGTGGCCGGCGAAAATTACATCGTCGGCATTATCCTGTTCGTGATCATCATGATCGTTCAGCTGGTCGTCGTGACAAATGGTTCAGGTCGTGTCTCCGAAGTTTCTGCTCGTTTTACTTTGGATGCGATGCCCGGCAAGCAAATGGCGATCGACTCTGATTTGAATTCAGGGGCGATTACGGAAGAACAAGCAAGACAGCGTCGCAAGGATCTGCAGCGCGAAGCTGATTTTTACGGATCGATGGATGGTGCTTCCAAGTTCGTTAAAGGTGATGCGATTGCCGGAATCATCATCGTGCTGGTCAACTTGATCGGCGGAACCATCATTTTCACGGCCAAAGGAGATTTGTCGATTACGGATGCGCTCAGCCAGTTCGGGAAATTGGCGATTGGTGACGGTTTGGTAAGTTCCGTCCCGTCGCTTCTGATTTCCCTGGCAACCGGCGTGATCGTAACGCGTTCTGAAGACAACAGCACTTTTGGAACGGATATTGCAAGCGACGCATTGAGAAATCCGCAGCTTTTCAGAGTCGTCGGGGTCATCCTGCTGATTTTGGCACTCGTTCCTGGATTTCCCAAGATCCCTTTCATCGCACTGTCATTGGCAATGTTTGCCGCCAACGTTTTGGTCAAGCAAAAAGAAGAACAAAGAATCAAAGAAAGAATCAAAGAAGAACAGACGCTTGCGTTGCAGCGCAAAAAAGAAGAGCAGGAAGAAGACGACGACGTGGCATCGTTTCAGGTCGAGCCGTTGTCGATTGAAATCGGCTATGGACTGATTCCGCTGGTCGACAGCACGATCGACAACAGTCTGATGAACAGAATTTCTGCCATCAGGCGTCAAACGGCCCATGAGCTCGGAATTTTGGTCAGTCCGGTCCGTATTCGCGACAACTTATATCTGAACGCCAACGACTATTCGATCAAGATTCGCGGCAATGAAGTCGGTCATGGAGACATCTATCCTGACAAATACATGATCATCAGCCAGTCTGATGACGGAAGCTTCCCGTTCCAGGGAATTCCGACCAAGGAACCGGCCTTTCAGCTAGATGCGCTTTGGATTGATGAAAAGGATAAGGAAAATGCAGATCTGCAAGGCTTCACGGTGATTGAACCGCTGACGGTCATTGCGACGCACCTTAAAGAAATCATTCATGCGCATGCGCCGGAGCTTCTTGGAAGACAGGAAGTGCAAAAGCTGCTTGAAGGCATCAAGGCCAGC
>JBHADD010000094.1:0-2737 GCA_041854925.1 Ligilactobacillus sp.
ATCTTATTTTTGAAGGCAGAGCCCAAATCAGGATCCGTCACAATTTGAAACAATTCACGATTTTCATACATGAAAGACAAGATGTTTTCTATATTTGACTGAATGGTCTGGGTGTACTGATCAATGTTGACTTTGTCGGGCAATGGCGATATTGTGCTATCTTATTGATTAATTTATCTTCTATTTTGTCCAACAAGTCATATTTGTCAAGATAATGGCATAAAACGTGCTGCGATTGACGCCTGCTTTTTTGATGATGGCGGTCACGCTGATCTTGTTAAAGCTTTTTTCCTGCAAAAGTTGCCAAAAGCCTGTTTGATTGCAGTTTGAGAACGTTGAATTCGTCTGTCTGTCATAAAAATCATCCTTTTTAAACAAAACCGACAATTGTCTTTTTTTTGTTGATTGATATAAAATCCAGTAATGATTATAATCGATAATATCAAATTAAACAACAAATGTCGGTTTTATTGAGAGGATTAGAAGGATCAGGAAAGTTTTGAAACAACATTTCGGCAAGCCTAATCATATTATTTGACTATACAGAAATCGATTGATACAGTATATTATGTAAGCTAAAGTTAAATTTTTGCGGAGGTTTTATATGGCAGTTTTAGAATTAAAGAATGTCAAAAAATTTTATAAGATGCCGGGAGACGGCACCTTTCAAGCCTTAAAGGGAATCAGCGCATCTTTTGAAGAGGGAGAACTGGTTTCGATTGTCGGCGAATCCGGTAGCGGAAAGTCGACTTTAATGAATCTGATTGGTGGACTTGATTCTGATTTTGAAGGAGAAATCATCTATCAAGGCAAGAATTTGCGCGACTATACCAAGCAGGAACTGGACAGATTTCACAAAAAAAGCATTGGATTCATCTTCCAAAACTTCAATCTGATTTCTCATCTGAGTCTGCTGGACAACGTTTCGCTTGCGATGACTTTGTCAAACGTTGACAAAGAAACTCGCGACAAAAGAGCAGCAGAACTTTTGACTCAAGTCGGTTTAGGCGAACACATGCATAAAAAGCCTGATGCGATTTCCGGCGGTCAAAAACAGCGCGTGGCCATTGCGCGTGCTTTGATCAATGACCCGGACGTGATTATTGCCGATGAGCCGACCGGGGCTTTGGATGCCGAAACGACCTACACCGTGCTTGAAATGATCAAAGAAATTGCTGAAAGTGGCAAGCTCGTTTTGATGGTTACGCACTCTGACAGGGTTGCTTCACATTGTACCAGAGTTCTTAGAATCGACAGCGGCTCGCTTATTTCAGATACGACGCAAGACGTTGAATTCCATAAGAAACCAGCTGACAAAAAAGAAACAAGACCAGTCAAGAATATGAGCCTGATGAATGCGATTCGCCTTGCTTTCCTTAACATGAAAGCCAAGTTCGGGCGCAATGCTTTAGTGGCATTCGGTTCAAGTATTGGCATCATGGCGGTTGTTTTGATGCTTGGAATCGGGCGCGGCGTGACGAATTACATCAAGAGCACAATGGTTACCTATACGAATCCGAACGTGACTGAAGTACATAAGCAAAGTCTTGAAATGGATAAAAAACAGCAAAAAAAAGTTCAGGCCGGAGATTCAAGCACGATCGGAAGCGTGCGCGAAGATCACATTTCGATGATGACAGGGACGTCCAACAAGAATACTTTTAGTCAAAAAGACATTGACAAATTGAAAAAGATTAAAAACGTCGATACGATTCAGCGCGGATATTCCACGTTCTCGCTTGGAACGAACAAGGTTGCTTTCAATTCCAATACGGCAAACATCATGATGCTGATGACGATGTCCAAGTCGGTTACGAAATCAAGCATTACGAAAGGTCATGCTCCAAAGAAGAACGAAGTCTTGCTTGATCAGGCGACGGCAGATCTTTTGGGCAAAAACATCATTGGCAAAAAAGTCAAACTTTCTCTTGCAATCGGTGACAAGACGATTGAAAAAGAAGTCAGGGTCAGCGGAATTTACGATACGCAAATGAGCACGATCGTCGTTCGTTACGGTGATTTGAACCAGGTGTTCAAAGACAACGGACAAAAGCTCAAGGCCAATACGGTGTTCTTGTATACGAAGAACTCCGACAATACGAAAGCCATCAAAGACAAGGTCAAAAAACTCGGCTATTCAGGATCGATGCAAGAAACGATGACCGACATGTTTACGCAGATGCTTGACGTCATTACTTATGTTTTGGCAGCAATCGCCGGCGTTTCGCTGGTTGTTTCCGCAATCATGATTTTGGTCGTGCTGAACATTTCCGTGGTCGAACGGACAAAGGAAATCGGCGTGCTCAAAGCTCTCGGAGCTCGTCGAAAAGACGTTCGTCGCATCTTTGTTTCAGAAGCGTTTCTGATTGGGCTTGGTTCCGGTCTCTTGGGAGTCGTCATTACGGAAATTCTTGGATTTGCAATCAATTCGGTAACAAAGCCGGCCTATGACGTGAACGTTGTCAGTCTCGAACCGCAGTTTCTGATTGCCGGCATCGTCATCAGCACCGTCATCAGCATGCTGGCAGGCCTGCTTCCGGCAAACCGCGCTTCCAAGCTTGATCCTGTTGAATCATTGCGCAAGGAATAATTTTAGAAAAATAGTCTGGGAAACCGGACTCAAACTGAAAACTCGAGGCTTTGGAAAAAGGTACCGTTTCCCGCTTGAAATAAATTGAATGCCGAACAAAGGAAGTTGCAAGACTGATTTTGTCCGGCATTTTTTCAATTTTGATAC